>QMPO01000203.1 GCA_003648625.1 Bacteroidota bacterium | reverse complement strand
CTGCAACTGATCACCGTAAGGCATTATACCGAAGACATTATTAAAAAATTACTGGCCGGTAAACAAATATTTCTGGAACAAAAAAGCCGGTCCACTCTTCAGGTTCTGGTCAAATAATTTGCCCACACATAAGATTGACTACCGTCACCAGATTTTCCATTTGGCACCCTTAATATTTCCTATCTTTGCGTGCATAAAACAGCAAAAAATGAAAGAATCAGTAGCTATACTTTGTGGTGGTGGCCCGGCACCCGGCATCAATTCGGTTATTAGTTCCGTAGCCCTTGTGTTTTTGAAATCGGGTTACCGCGTTATGGGTATTCATGAAGGATACAAAGGGTTATTTGCTGATAATCCGAAATTACAGGAAATCGATTTTACGTTTGCCGACGACATCCATAAACGAGGAGGATCGGCCTTACAAATGAGTCGTTTCAAACCAAAGGACAGCGACTTCAGCACGCGGTTTTTTACAGAAAATAATGTACAGTTACTGGTGACCATCGGTGGTGATGATACGGCTTCAACGGCTAACCGTATTTCCAAATATTTGAAAGAACATGATGTGGACATTCAAAACATTCATGTTCCGAAAACCATTGACAACGATCTGCCTCTGCCCGAAGACACGCCTACTTTCGGTTACCAGTCGGCTAAACACGAGGGAGTTCGTATTGCACAAACGATCTACGAAGATGCCCGCACCAGTGGCAACTGGTTTGTTATTTCGGCCATGGGACGCGAAGCCGGGCACCTGGCCTTCGGTATCGGAGCTGCCACACATGCGCCCATGATTGTTATTCCCGAGATGTTTTATCATACGGAAGTGACATTTGAGCGCATCACCAACCTGATTATCTCTGCCATTGTCAAGCGCAAGATCCTCGGAATTGATTATGGCGTAGCCATTGTAAGCGAAGGCGTATTCCATTTCATGAGCGATCAGGAAATTGAAAACTCCGGTATCAACTTCACTTACGACGATCATGGCCACCCGGAACTGGGAAATGTCAGCAAGGCCCATATTTTCAATATTCTGCTGCAACAAAAGCTCAAAGAACTGGGCATTAAAGTTAAAAGCAGACCTGTGGAACTGGGCTACGAACTGCGCTGTGTGCAACCTTCGGCATACGATCTGGTTTACTGTGGTATGCTGGGCTACGGCGTAAAGAAATTGTACGATGAAGGACGTACGGGCTGCATGGTAACGGCATCACCATCGGGGAAAATTTCACCTTTGTACCTTGAAGATGTGGAGGACGAGCATGGCAAAATAAAGCCACGGCTGGTGAATATGAGCGGAGCCAAAGCAAAGCTGATTTTCGAACACGGGCTGCAGTTTATTGAGCCGGGCGACTACGAAGAAGCCAAAGAATGGCTGGATGATCCGAAACAATACGATTTCAGGGAAATTCTGAAATGGTAAAAGGGTACTAAGGATTAAGTTCCGGGGACTGAGCCCGGGGAGTTTGTAAAACACACTTCCTGGTTCTGCGAACACTGGAAGGCAGTTTAAATTTTGAGTGCTCTTATTTTCTTCACAATGGTCATGGCCAGCTTATAATTGGATTCTACTGTCCAGCCGGCAATGTGGGGTGATAGAACAACATTTTGCCTGTTCACCAGTTCCAGGAATGTTTCGGGGAGATGTTCCGAATCAAGGTTTTCAAACGATAAACCTTCGTATTCCAACACATCTAAACAGGCTCCCAACACTTTTCCCTGTTTCAGGTTTGCTACCAGATCCGTTGTATGAACCACCGTTCCCCGCGATGTATTTATAAGATAAAAAGGTTTTTGAAACCTCCTGATGAATGCATCGTCCACCAGATAATGAGTCTCCTCTGTCAGCGGAACATGCAAACTTACTACATCACATCGTTTATATAAAGCTTCCATCGTGCTCTGCTGCACATACGCATCCGAAAAGTCTGTTTTATATTTATCGTATGCCAGCACCTGTACGTCAAAGCCGCTTAATTTACGGGCAAAAGCGCCCCCTGTATTGCCATATCCAATGATCCCAACAGTTTTTCCTCCGAGTTCTACTCCCCGGTTTTTCTCCCTTTCCCAGATACCCTTTCGTACTTCCCTGTCAGCCAACAGCAATTTATTCAACAATGTAAGCAGCATACCGACAGCCTGCTCTCCAACAGCATCTCTGTTTCCTTCGGGCGCATTTAAACAGGCAATCCCTTGCTTTATGGCATAATCCGTATCGATATTTTCCATGCCGGCCCCCACTCTGGCAATAAATTTCAGGTTGCGCGCCATCGAAAGGAAGTCTCTGTCAAGTTTGATTTTACTTCTGATGATCACGCCTATGTAAGCGGAGATTATTCTTTCATATTCTGCCCTGCTGTAACCGGGGAAATTATCACACTGAAAGCCGTCTCTTTCCAATTCCGCTTGCAGAATCGGGTGAGCAGAATCAATAAACAAAATCTTTTTGCCTGTCATTTTAAAAACAAAACTTACATTTGTGCTCTAAATACCAGCTTGTAAAGTTACAAGGATAAATACAACGCCTGTAAAATTTACATGTTAGTTTGAGAAAAAAGCATATTTTAGTTACTTTATTTACACCTAATTTATAAGGGCGCATGTGGCAACTTCTTGTTAGGCTCATTTTACGAAACCGGATCGCTATTCTGGTGATTATCGGTCTATTCACTGTTTTTATGGCCTACAAAGGGAGCCAGATAAAGATGACATACGAAATGGTACGTATGTTACCTGAAGACGATCCGACCACTATCGAATACGAGAATTTCAAAAAGCAATTCGGGCAAGACGGAAGTGTGATCTTTGTAGCCATTCAGGATCCTGACCTTTTTACACTGGAACATTTCGACGACTGGTATGACCTTAGTTATGATGTGCTGGATATGAACGGAGTGCAGGAAGTGGTTTCGGTGGCCCGCTTGTTCAACCTGATACGGAATGACAGTCTTAAGAAATTTGATTTTCTTCCCATTGTAACTGAAAAGCCCAAAGACCAGCATACCATTGATTCGATAAAGCAGGTAATATACAGCCTGCAACTATATGATGGGAGGCTGTTCAACAGGGAAACGGATGTAAGCCTGATGATGATCACCCTTACAAAAGACATCCTGAATTCAAAAGCAAGGATACAGCTCATCAAAGACTTAAAAAAGGAAATTGATGCATTCGGCGAGAAATATGATCTCGATATTAAATATTCCGGCTTACCATACATCCGGACTGTGACCTCAAAAAAAATCCAGGACGAACTTCTTTTCTTTGTCTTTCTTTCTCTGGTCATCACATCCCTGTTGCTTCTTTTCCTGTTTAAATCGCTAAGAGCAATGACTCTGGCAATGACAGTGGTTGTTATTGCGGTGATATGGGTTTTGGGATCCATCGTACTTCTGGGCTATAAAATCACAATCCTCACCGGAATCCTTCCTCCTTTGTTAATAGTTATTACGGTAGAAAATTCCATTTTTTTGCTGAACAAATACCTGAGCGAATACCGCGAGCATGGGAATAAAGTGAAGGCACTGTCGCGCATGATCTCGCGTATTGGAAATGCTAACCTGCTTACCAATTCAACAACAGCAGCCGGGTTTGCCGCTTTTACGATTACAAGCAATCAAATGCTTGTTGAGTTTGGCATTGTAGCTTCCATTAATATTTTCGCAGCCTATATTCTCACATTATTTTTACTACCTATTCTTTTCAGCTTTTTCCCGGTGCCCAAACCCAAACACATGAAGCACCTCGAGAGCGGCTTTATCAGCCGCCTGCTTAACCGCATTGTGTTTATTGTACAAAACCGCAGAACCGCTGTTTACATAATTACTGTATTGTTTTTAATTTTAGGCGTTTACGGAATCACGCAACTGAAAACAACAGGAAACATAGTAGATGACATTTCAAAAAAAGACAAGCTATACAAAGACCTCATTTTTCTGGAACAGAGTTTTAACGGGGTGATGCCTCTGGAAATCTCAGTAGACACCAAAAAGAAAAAAGGGATTATGCGGATATCCTTTTTAAAAAAGCTGGACGAATTGCAGGACACCCTCGCCCTGTATCCTGAGTTTTCGAAACCCGT
The DNA here is from genome assembly GCA_003648625.1 of Bacteroidota bacterium. Classification (GTDB taxonomy): domain Bacteria; phylum Bacteroidota; class Bacteroidia; order Bacteroidales; family F082; genus UBA4459. Next base: position 1,272 of record QMPO01000203.1, on the reverse strand, counting down.
TTCGGTTGTGGAAGTGGTAAAATCGGCCAAGCAGGCATTTTACCGGGGTAACCCAAAAATGTATTCTCTGCCCAACAATCAGGAGAAAAATTTCATTCTTTCCTATGTCCCGCAGTTATCATCGGGTAGCAGCAAAAAGTCTATCCTGAATGCATTTGTCGATTCAAGCTATTCAAAAACAAGGGTTTCCATCCAAATGGCCAACATAGGAACCAACGATATTGAACGGATTTTAAAAGATCTGAGGCCGAAAGTAGACTCTATTTTTCCGCCTTCCAGGTATGAAGTACACCTGACAGGTACCAGCGTTGTGTTTTTAAAAGGAACTGACTACCTGGTAAAAAACCTGTTTATGAGCCTGGCGCTGGCTGTTGTGATCATTACCCTATTGATGGCATTGATCTTCTCATCGGCAAGGATGATCCTGATTTCCTTAATTCCGAACATTATTCCGCAGGTGCTTACGGCAGGAATGATGGGTTTGTTCGCTATATCCATCAAGCCTTCCACTATACTGATCTTTAGTATCGCGCTGGGTATAAGTGTCGATAACACCATCCATTACCTGTCGCGCTATCGCTTACATCTGAAACATACCAACTGGAACATCAGAGAATCGATACTGGCAGCCCTTCGGGAAACCGGTTACAGTATGATCTATTCAGCGATTGTTCTGTTTTTCGGTTTTTTCATCTTTACATTATCTTCCTTCGGAGGTACGGAAGCTTTGGGTTACCTCGTATCCTTTACCCTTGTTGTTGCCTTGCTGTCTAATTTATTTGTGCTGCCATCGCTGTTGCTAACGCTTGACCAGAAAGCGCTGACTAAATCGTTTAAAGAGCCTTACATGGAAGTATTTGATGAGGAAGAAGACATTGAACTCGATAAACTTGTTATAGAAGAACTGGAACATAAAAAAAAGTCGCAGGATAAATACACGAAAATCTAACGATAAAATTATGAAACGACCATGAATTTTATTAATCATACCTGCCTGCCGGCAGGCAGGAAATACACACAAGAAAATGATTAAAAAAATCCATGGGAGAGCGAAGCGGTTCCATATGTGAAGAGATTTTGGAATTACTTCAATTTTAACAAATTACAAAACTTTAAACAGATGAAAGGAATTGTTTTGGCCGGAGGAGCAGGAACGCGTCTGCATCCGCTCACCATTGCCGTTAGCAAGCAGCTAATGCCTGTTTACGACAAACCGATGATCTACTACCCTATATCGGTACTCCTGATGGCAGGGATACGGGAAATACTGAT
>QMPO01000202.1 GCA_003648625.1 Bacteroidota bacterium | reverse complement strand
TTCACGGCAAAAGGGTCGTTTAAAGGATATTATGAGGATTTTAAAACAAAACTGAGTATCCACTCCGAAGAGGGCATCCTGAACACAGATGTTGACTATAAAAACAGTAAGGATCAGGGGATTGCTATAGAAGCCCGCTTGCAGAGTGATCAGTTTCTTATGGGTAAATTACTGGATATTCAGGATGTGTTTGGCCATATAGCTATGGATCTGAACATGAATGCTTCAGGCACGGATTTAAGCACTCTGAAGATCGATGTGGACGGTTTCTTCAGCTCAGTTGATTTTATGGAATACCCCTACCAGCGTATAGCGGTTAATGGTTGGTATCAGAAAGACAGTATCAAAGGCACTATACGTGTAGGGGATAAAAACCTGATGATGGGAGCTGATGTGGCTTTAAATCTCAGCCAGGGACCACTGTTAAAAGCGCAAATGAACATTAAGTATGCCGATCCCGTGAAGCTTCATCTGGTCAGCAGTGATAACTTCAGGATAACTACCGTTGCCGATCTTTTAATGGAAGGTTTTGACCCTGATAGTATGTCGGGCAAGCTGATACTAAATAATACGGTTCTGTATTTTGACGACAGGAAGTATCCTGTGCAGCATGTCGAGCTGCTAAAGAGCCACGACGAGCAGGACCTGATCGAAATACATTCGGATTATGCGGATGCCAGAATGGAAGGGAAATTCAACATTACAGAAACCGGAGATCTTCTTGCCGGGCTGTTTGATCATTACTACCATGTGGATGATCATACAAGCGACAGTGTTATACGACCGCAGCAACAGGCTGCAATAAATATAGAAGTCAAGGATGGTATTTTGGTGGAAGAACAATTAATTCCGGGTTTGTACTTGTCGCCGGGTACGAACTTACATGCGCAAATTGATTACAGCAGCAATGAACTTGCTGTCATGATGAATTCGGAACTGATCGAATACTCAGGCAATTCATTGAACGGGAATAAATTCGTGCTGAATACCGGAAAAGATGTATTGACTTATGATTATTCTGTTAACCGGATTGTTCTGAAGGACAGTACAGCGGAGGATAAGAGAGTTTTTGGGATTGATAATTTCAGGTTAAACGGGTCGGTGGAAAATGATAGCCTTGCCTGGGGTATCTACTGGCAGAATATGGATTCACTTTTGAAAAACTCGGCAGTTATTGAGGGATGCCTTACATATGATACGGGCGTATCCGTACTCCGAATCAGAAATACCGAAGTCTATATAAACGACACTTTGTGGCAGGTCGAGCAGGGTAATTCTGTCGTTATGGACACAGCAGCTATCCACATTAACAACCTGGTACTTCACGGGGCGCAATCAAGAATGAGCATCTCGGGAGAGTTCCCGGAATCGAATAGCGACACCTTAAATGTTAGCTTTAATGACTGGAATTTGTCTCATTTCGATATTGTTACAAAAATGTACGGATTTGACCTGAACGGACAAATTAACGGTGTTGTTGAAGTTACACGACCTTTTACCAACCTGACGTTTGAAACGGATCTTAAGATAAAGAATCTTTACTTTAACCGGCAGTATATGGGCACGGCTACGTTGCAAAGTAAATGGAACAATGCCAGTAAGTCGGTTTTTATCGACTCGGATATCATCCGGGAGGGTTCATCGGGCCAGGGACGGGTTTTTTCAGCGATAGGATACTATTATCCGTTCAGGGAAGAGGAGAATTTTGACTTGAAAATTGATTTCAACAGACTGAAAATTAAAACTATAGAGCCCTTCTTTATTGAATATGTCTCGAACATCGAAGGGGTAGCATCAGGTAATTTCAAACTTACCGGCACACCCGAAAGTCCACAGCTGGTTGGCATGGTCGACATGAAACGTGCGGCTATGGTGGTCAATTATCTGAATACAAAATATTCTTTCTCGAATGCGGTGATCTTTGAGCCCGACAGAATAAATTTCAATGAACTCGTTATCTACGATACACTGGGTAATAATGCCAATATCAAAGGATACCTGACGCATAACCATTTTAAGAACTCTGTTTTTGATGTCCGTTTGTCAACAGATAAGCTCTTGTTCTTTAACACAACAAGAAGAATGAATGACCTGTATTATGGCACGGCCGTTACATCGGGAGACCTGTTGTTAACGGGAGATGCCAATAATTTAAAGTTGAAAATAGAAGTTTCCACCCTCGACGGAACCAAAGTTAATCTGCCGTTGGATTATGTTGTTGAAATTTCAGATAAAGATTATATTGTTTTTATTCATCCCGAGGATTCTGTGGATGTTGCCTTTATGCAGGAAGAGGAATTACCTTTAGATCAAACAGAAGAAGAAAACCAGCTGAGTTATGACATTAATTTGAAAATGGATATTAATCCAAAAGCAAGTATAACGATCTTCGTACCCAACGACCTGGGTAAAATTGAATCAAAAGGAAGAGGAGTCCTGACCACAAATTTCAACTCGGACGGAGAGTTTAGTATATCCGGTGACTATACGGTGGATAACGGACTGTTTAATCTGAGAATTGCCAACCTGGTGAACAAGCGGTTCGAGCTGGTAAAAGGCGGACGCATTTCCTGGTCGGGAGATCCGTACCTGGCTAACCTGAACATTAAGGGGGTATATAGGTTGAAAACAAATATTTCCAGCCTGGGCATAATGATCGATTCCACCTCTGATTATAAAAACAAAGTGATAGTGGAATGTTATGTTGTGCTGACCAATCAACTGAATAATCCGAACATGCGGTTTGAGTTGAGGCTACCCGATCTGGACCCTGACCTGCAGAGAGCTGTTTTTGCCGAGATCGACACCACGAATCCGGCAATGCTGAATCAACAGGTAATGTCGCTGCTGGTGCTGGGTTCTTTCAGCGCGAGCAATGCATCTAATATTACGCTCAGTTCGTCATATTACACGGTTATTACCAACCAGCTGAGTAAGATGTTGTCGCGCATCAGCGACGACTTTGATATTGGTATAAATTACAAGCCCGGTGATCAGGTGTCGCAGGAAGAGTTTGAATTTGCGTTGTCAACGCAATTGTTTAACGACAGGTTGTCTGTTGCCGGCAATGTGGGGATGACCTACGACCGGGTTCAGAGAAACGCAAGTAATATTGTGGGTGATGTAGATATAAGTTACAAATTGACAGAAGACGGCAGGTGGGTGCTGAAAGCATACAACCACTCCAACGTCAACTCATGGTATAATTACAGTAATTACGATAAAGTGTCACCCTATACCCAGGGGGTAGGTGTTGGCTATACAAAAGAGTTCAATAATCTGGCAGAGCTGTTTAAACGCACACGCCCACGGAAAAAAGATAAAAGAAATTCAGAATCTATAAAAAATGAAGAAGATGAAGAATTATAACATACCTGTGCATCAGGAATATCTGAGAATGATTGCTTTTGTATTTATACTGCTTGCTTTTCAGATACCGCTAATAGCGCAGATAACCATCGAAAGTTCCGACATGCCTTCGCCCGGCGACACCGTCCGGCTCAGCACGGGTTTAAATACAGATTTTATCGACTATACGGAGACAGGAGAGAATTTTGTATGGAACTTCTCGCAGCTGATACCGGTTATTCAGACTGTGGATACATTTGTACCTCCTTCCGAAACGCCGTTTTATTACCAGATATTTTTTGCGCTCTATTCAAATCTGGCTCACCGTTACATGCGCGACATTCCGATACCCGGTTTCGAACTGACCGATATTTATTACTATTTTAAAAATGAAAGCAGCAAGTTCAGCAATATCGGGTATGCTGCTTCCATCAGCGGATTCCCGATTCCTATCAGATTTGATCATCCCGATGTCTTTTACAGGTTTCCGCTGCATTACGGCGATGTGGATTCTTCCGCTTCGCATTTTGCATTTGGTGTTGATGACTTTGGCTATGTGCTCATCGACCGTACACGGAAAAATAAAGTGGATGGCTGGGGTACTATTACCACACCTTTTGGCACCTTTGAAACGCTGCGCATAAAATCAGATGTGCACGAATTTGACAGCATTTATATCGATTCTTTGCAGATGGGCATTCCGCTTGACAGGTATTATACCGAATACAAATGGCTGGCGAAAGGACAGAAAGAACCTGTTCTGCAGATCACCACCGACTATTTGGGCGGAGCCGTAGTGGTTTACAGGGATTCGGCGCGCATGAACCTGAATGCCGTACACGAATACACGATCGGGGAAAATACAATGGCTGTTTATCCCAATCCTGCCTCTTCGGTGCTTTTTGTGGAGTTCGACCTGCTGCAGGCTTCCGTTGTTGACTTATCGGTAACTGATATTTCAGGCAAACAGCTTTTCCACCGGAAGATAACCGGCCGGACAGGTTTTAACAGAACAACTCTGAACCTGAACAGTCTGACCCTGAAGGGTGGTATGTGCCTGATAAATCTGGCGGCAGGAACTCAGGTGGTTACAAAAAAACTGATCGTTAAAAATTAAACATACATCTTTAAGCACCTCTGTCATGCCATTGGTTGTCTATAAATCTTCTGCCGGTTCAGGTAAAACAAGTACACTCGTAAGAGAGTACCTGAAACTTACGCTTGATAACCCGTGGCAGTTCAGGAATGTGCTGGCAATCACCTTTACCAACAAAGCTGCCAACGAGATGAAAGAACGTGTGCTCAATGCACTTAGGCTGATGGTCGCCGGTAAGACGGAAGAAGAAGATGAACTGAAGGAATTAAAAAATGAGCTAAGTATTCCTGAAGAAGAACTCCGGGAAAAGGCCGGAAAGCTTTTAACGGCAATCATACACGATTATGATGAATTTGCCGTGAGCACCATTGACTCATTTGTGCACGGCATCATTAAAACCTTTGCCACTGATATCAAACTGCCGCAGAATTTTGAAGTTGTCCTCGACAAAGACGACATCATTCCGGAGATTGTACAGAACCTGTATGATAAAGTGGGTGTCGACAAAGATGTGACGAATATCCTGGTCAACTTTGTCATAGCAAATTATGAGGAAGAAAAAGGGCACGATCCTACAAACCAGATCTACGGTTTTATCGAAAAGCAGATCGAGGAGCAGGGATTTCATTACATCACAAAATTGCTGCATCTGAGCCTTGCCGATTTTCACCGGATCATCAGCAGGCTGGAGGAGACGTTTTTTGCCTTGAAGGAAAAAATAAAGAAAGCCGGAAAGGAAGGTTATGAACTTTTTCAGGAAGCGGGTGTGGAGCAGGCATGGGTTTACCAGGGAAAGAGTGGGATTCACGGTTATTTTTCAAAGATCGCTGCACTGAAACAAAGTAAGGATGTTTTGCCGAATTCGTATGTACGAACAACCATCGGGGAAGACAAATGGTACAGTGGAAAATGCCCT
>QMPO01000201.1 GCA_003648625.1 Bacteroidota bacterium | reverse complement strand
TGCCGCTACTTCCTTAAGCGCATTCCTGGCCTCGTCAGATGTGTATCCTTCTGCCGGTCCTCCGGTAACTTCAACTGAGCGGTACAGATTGAAGCGAGTTGTATAATCAGGTCCGGAGATTGGTAATATGGTTGTTAGTGTGGCTAAAGGAACCATTTTACCTGCACTGTTCTTTATAAAAAAGTTATTGATCTGGTCTGCATTCACCCTGTATTGCGGTTCGGCTTGTATGTATGTTTTGTACAATCTGCCAAATCGTGTGAAATCATTTACATAAGCACCGCCCATAAAGGCGCCAACCGTGGTGTACAGGTCGTTGAGCGGAACACCCAGCTTCAGTGCCTTTTCCCTGTCAATATCCATATATCGCTGCGGAACATTGGCCTGAAATGTGGTAAAAGCATTTCCTATCTCGGGTCGTTCGTTAGCCGCTTTGATAAACTTCATGGCATTTGATGCAAGGTATTCAGGTGTGTTTCCGGCTTTATCCTGCAACATGATGCTGAAACCGGAGCCATTTCCGAGCCCCGGAATAGCCGGAGGGCCAAAGGCAAATACCTGCGCTCCCTTTATGTTGGCAGCTAATTTTTTATTTACTTGTGCTATAAGTTCTTCAGCTGTATATTTTCTGTCGGACCAGTTTTTTAAAGAAATAAATAAAAAGCCGGTGTTTGATGTCATTGCTCCTGACAGGATGCTGTAACCTGTGGCAGTGGTAACATATTCCACTTCGTCAAAATCCATCAGAATATCTTCAACTTTCTTGGTAATGGCATCTGAACGCTGAATGGAAGCGGCATCAGGTAATTGTACGTTGACAAAGAAATAGCCCATATCCTCCTCAGGTATAAACCCTCCCGGCACAAGTGAGCCAAATATTCCGGCAAAAACAGTCATGATGACAATAAACACCACGCTTCTTTTTAGTTTGCGTGCAACTACATTTGTAAAGCTCATGTAGGATTCGGTACTTTTATCCATCCCACCGTTAAACTTTTTGAAAAACCAGCCAAGTGGTCCTTTATACGGTTTTGGTTCTTTGAGTAACAACGAGCACAGTGCAGGACTGAGTGTAAGTGCGTTGATAGATGAAACTATCACCGATACTACTATGGTAATAGCAAATTGTTGATAAAGTATCCCCGTAATACCCGCCATCCCTGCTACCGGGATAAACACGGCTATAAGAACAAGAGTGGTTGCAATAACAGGTGCTGTTACTTTTGCCATGGCCTCAAGAGTGGCCTCTTTGGCATTCATTCCTTTGGCTATGTTTACCTGTACTGCTTCCACAACAACAATAGCATCATCCACTACAATACCAATTGCCAGTACAAGACCAAGCAGGGATAACACATTGATAGTAAAGCCCAGTGAAGGAAAGAAAATAAACGCGCCAATAAGCGATACGGGAATAGCCAGTGTGGGAATAAGCGTAGCTCTCCAATCCTGGATAAAAATAAAAACCACAAGGATAACCAGGATAAGTGCAATGATAAGTGTGACGACTATATCCTTTATACCCGCGTCAATCGCCGTTGTTGTATCCATGGATACGTCGTAATTAATACTTTCAGGAAAATCTTTTGCAAGAATATCCATCTCATCTTTGATCTTTTGGGCCAGTTCAACGGCATTAGATCCCGGTGCCTGGTAGAGCGCAATAATAGCGGCAGTCTGTCCATTAAGCCTCGGTATCATATTGTAAGTTTCAACACCCAGGTTAATGGTGGCCACATCCCTTAATTTTATCTGGGAACCGTCATCTTGTGTCCTGACAACAATCTCCCCGAATGCCTCGGGCGAATTAAAGCGGTCGGGAAGTCGAACTGTATATGTAAACTCGGTTCCCGGAGGAGCCGGTTCGGCACCAAACTTTCCTCCCGGTACAATCACATTTTGTTGGTTGATGGCATTTATTATCTCAGGAACGGTAAGCCCCATTTGCGCCAGGCGGTCGGGTTTCACCCAGATACGCATGGAATAATCAGAGGCTCCAAGTACATCAACGCGGCCAATTCCCCTGATCCTTGAAAGCTGGTCTTTAATATTGATCAGTGCATAATTCCCGAGAAAATCCTGACCGAAGCGACCATCGGATGTAAGGGTTACCAGCATTAATATGTTGGGTAAAGACTTCTCCGTGGTAACACCGAATTTCGTAACTGAAGCAGGCAGTTTTGCAGAAGCTGCCGACACTCTGTTCTGTGTTAATACCGTATTCATGTCGGGATCAGTGCCTACCTCGAAAGACACTTCAATGTTCATTGTCCCATCGTTGGCGTTGGTGGATTTCATGTAGATCATGTTGTCCACTCCGTTGATTTTTTGCTCCAGCGGAGTAGCTACCGACTCTTCCACGTTTATCGCATTGGCACCAGTGTACGTAGCCCTTACCTGAACGATAGGGGGTGTGAGGTTTGGGTATTGCTCAATAGGCAGGCTAATAAGCGAAACCACACCTACTATTACAATAACAATGGCTATGACCATTGCCACAATAGGCCGGTGGACGAAAAAGTTTCCTTTGTTTTCAGCCATAATCTTTATTGTTAAATGGTGGATTTACTTTCAAATTCTATTAACTGCGGATTCACTTTTAACCCTGAATTCACCTTTTGCAAAGCGTCGATAACAATTTTATCTCCCGGTTCAAGCCCGTCACTAACCATCCAAAGGTCGCCAATCCGTTCACTTGTGGTGATTTGCCTGTTTTCAACAATACTGTCCTCAGTTACAACATAAACAGAGTGTTGTCCCTGCAATTCCATTACACATCGTTGTGGAATAAGCAAGGCCCCTTTTGCTTCTCTCATTTTCACAACCACTTTTGCATATTGTCCCGGTTTTAATAAGCGGTCGGTGTTAGGAAATGCTGACTCTACCAGCAGTGAACCTGTTTGCGGGTCAACTTCGCGGTTAATGAAGTTAACGTACCCGCTATACTTAAATGTTGATCCGTCGGCAAGAATTAAACTCAGGTTATTCTCCTCATCATGAACGGGTTTGTTTTCAACATCAGTTATTTTTTTGTATTGCCTGGCCAGCCTGATATAGTCAGCTTCAGGGAGGAAAAATTCGACACGTACCGTATCAATTGTAGAAACTGTATTTAAGATAACCGGATTTGGTTCCTGCCCGACAAACTCGCCAACACGTGCTTTCGTTTTTCCGATCATTCCGTTGATAGGAGACTTTATTCGGCAGTACCCGAGATTAATTTTCGCAAATCTCAGGTTCGATTCCATTGCGTTCACATAGGATAAGGCTGCGTCATACTCAGCCTGGGCTGCATCCAGGTCGCTTTGACTTACTGCATTAATCTCTGCTAAAGGTTTGATCCGGTTGAGATCACTTTCAGCCTTTGCGAGAGCTGTTCTGGCTTCTGCAAGGTGGCTTTCCTGTGTTGCAACTTTGGATTGATATTCCTGTGGATCTATGGTGTACAGTAGCTGACCCTTTTCAACCTTTAAGCCTTCATTAAAATAAATGCCGGTCAAGAAACCTATTACCCTTGCCCTGATAGGGATATCGGAGTAACCGTAAACCTGGCCAACAAACTCTTTATAGATAGGAACATCTTTTTGAACCACTTCCACAACTGATATTTCCTGCGGAGTTGTGGTTTTTTGTTCTTTTTCTGAACAGGATACAAATACAAAGCTAAACAGTATTACTGAGCTGAGCATAATAAAATATAGTGTGTGATTTTTCATGATAAAAAATGGTGTTATTTTCAGGAAATTAATAGATAACAAAGATGCAAAAAAAGCAAATACAACAAAGTATTAAAAAAGATGTTAGCTGCTTCCTTTATAAAAGTGTCATTCAAACCACGATAAAAGTTTAATGATTCTGTATTTGAAGGGAAGTTAAACACCGCTTCCCTAATCTTTAGGATTCGTATTTACCTGGTTGACACTTAAATATTTACCCACGAGCATGGCAATAATCATTGTGAGGTACAACTGTCCCGTTACACTGAACATGATAGCGAGAGACCTCGCCAAATGACTTACAGGCAGAATGTCTCCGTATCCCAGAGTTGTTATAGTGACAAAAGAGAAGTAAATGAAGTCAGCCTGGCTCGAAAAATTACCGGTGGAAGCACTGAACGCTTCAGGCTTAATTCGGTACAAAAAACCGAAAAGTATGGAAGCCGCAATCCCGAGTAACATATAAATGTTGATCGATTCAAGAAACTCCACAATTGTGACACGTTTGCTTTTGGCCACACGTATAATCAACAACACAATGATGCCGAAGAAAAATATGGTTGAAATAATGCCCGTTATATCTGATAGCAATGGAAAATTCAAAAATTCAGTTATCCAGGTAAGGATGATCATAACGGCCGGAAAGTAGAAATAATATCTGCTTTCGTCTTTAATAACAAGGACCGATGCAAAATAGATTAGAGATATACATGTATAGTAAACAAAATTGATGTTGTTGGTATCAGCAAAGAGACCAAGAACAAAGATGTAAATAAAGTTCAATACAAGCAGGATAATGTTGTGTCTGGCTTTTGGTTGCATTCTTTTTAACATGATTTAGTTTTATTTTAAAATTAAGTAACACATGATAAGGTGCTGCATTATTTATCCGGTCCGGTTTCTGATTCAGATGCCTCAATGGGGTCTGATGGTGTTTTATCTGATGTCGCATCGGAACCTTTGACTTGATTCTCATCCTCTTTTTTTACATGCAGGTCCACCTGCGGAAAGGGTATTTCAATATTATTTTCCTCAAAAATATTGTACACACCTATAGCAATATCGCTTTTTGCGCCGATCCCCATCTCAAAGGGTACCCAAAACAGCAGGCGGAAGTTAAGTGAACTGTCTCCGAACTCTTCAAATAAGGCTCTTGGTTCCGGTGTTTTTAAAACATCTTCATGATTCATTGCCACCTTCTTTAACAATTCGAGAACAACATTTGGATCCGTACCATAAGCCGTACCCACTTTAAGTTCTACCCTGCGTTTATTATCCGAAAGCGTCCAGTTGATCAGTTGGTTTGAGATCAGATTACCGTTAGGAACAACCACCTCAGCTCCGTCATAAGTACGTACGTTGCTCGACCGGATACCTATCCGGTTAACTGTACCCATCAGGTTTTCAACTTCAATTGTATCTCCAACATTAACAGGACGTTCATAAACAAGAATAAGCCCCGAAATAAAATTGTTAACGATATTTTGCAAACCAAATCCAATACCAACACCAAGTGCTCCGGCCAGTAAACCAAATTTACCCAGGTCAATTCCAGCAGCCCCCAGTGCCATCAGAACACCAAGGGTAATAATAAAATAACGAATGGTTACCGATATGGCAGCAGGCACTCCTTTCGGTAATTTTGTGTGTACCAGTATTTCGTCCTCAATTATTATTTTAATAAAGC
>QMPO01000200.1 GCA_003648625.1 Bacteroidota bacterium | reverse complement strand
TATTTCTCCATCAGGGCGGTGATAAGCTTCAGTGCCTGCTTCGATGTTTTACAACGCTGGAGGGCGAATGCCTGCGCCTGTTCCACCGTCATGATCTGTCGGCAGGTGGTTTCGTCCAGTCTCAGTTCATCACGCATGCTGGTGGTGCTTTCGCCAATGGTCAGTTGCCACTCGTTCATGTGCGGATAAGCCGATTGAAAATAGCTGTAAGTTTCATTCACTTGAGGGATCATACCCAGCGTATCACCGTAATCACCCAACGGCCTGCCTAAATCTACCATGCCCCAGTAAACCGGCGCCAAAGCTCCTTCGGCAAAAAATTGTCCGGGCATCACATGTACCCGGCAGTCGGGACCGGCATCGGTATGCGAAACAATAACCGAACCGTCGGCAGTGGCATTTTTTCCGGCAACAATAATGGTGCAGCTGTAGGAATCAACGGTTATAAACACGGATAAAACAGCAAGAATGATCGGAAACAGATTTTTCATAACAGAATCGTATAAAATTTTAAATAAAGCGGTAAAAATAGGCATCTTCTGACACTTCTGGTGTTATACAGGCAGAAATAAAATAGGATTATGCAGGTGACTTTAATACCTGTAAACAAATCATTGATTAACTTTGCCTGCTTCAGACAAAAAAACCTGTGTAAATGAAAAGAGTATTTCTACCCGTTTCCTTTCTTATAACTATTATTTTAACGATTCATATTTACGAGAGATCTTTCGATAAACGAAATTCTTATGAGAAATTCCTGCTTAATAAAGCAGATCGGTTCGCTGCAGCAGAACCGGTGATCAACAAAGAGGCAGAAGCTCCTGACTATCCCGGAATGGCTGCTTTCCGTGAATACATCATGACGGTGGATCCCGGCTTGGGTTATGTACCCAAAGAACGGCTTTGGAACGCTTACCAACAAACTCTGACTGCCGAAAAGGATGATTTGCGTGATGACCCCATACTGGAATGGCAGGGGACCGGCGCCAATATGGGTGGCAGAACCCGTGCGCTGATGTTCGACCCAAACGATGAAAATTTTAAGAAAGTTTGGTCCGGTGGCGTAACAGGAGGCCTGTGGTACAATGATGATATCACAAACACCAATATTGAGTGGACTCCGATTGGTGATTTCTGGAGCAACCTGGCTATAAGCTGCATTACGTACGACCCGAACAATACACAGATATTTTATGTGGGTACGGGCGAAGCACAAACCGCCCGTTTTATTTACAGGGAGTCATCAGGTTTGGGGGCAGGTATTTTCCGATCGGTGGATGGTGGCGAAACCTGGGAACAGATACCATCAACTACCGGATTTAAATACATTACTGAAATAGCAGTGAGGGATGAAGACGGTACCAGTGCTATTTATGCAGGTGTTGCTTCTGGCACCTATATGGGCGAAGACCATGAGAGCCAGCCTTCAGACGGATTATACCGCTCGGTTGACGGTGGCGAAACCTGGGAGCAGGTGCTTCCCGAAATTGAAGGCTATTCCGATGAGATTTATGTTCCGGCCGATATAGAGATAACGGCAAACGGAAGGATCTTTATCGGTACGATGGAAAACCTGGACCTTCATGGTGGTGCAACGATCTTGTATTCTGACAGTGGAATGGAAGGCAGCTGGACAATTTATGATGATTACAATATTGTGATCAGTAATGATGGGGGTATTAACGTGCCTGCACGTACCAATGTTGCTTCTGCTCCGTCAGATCCGGATATTGTTTATGCTCAGTTTGCCGGTGGCTATCTGACGCAGAGTGGTTATTATAATTACAAAGGAAGATATATTATTAAATCAACCGATGGCGGTAATAGCTGGCAGCAGAAGAATATACCGGATGAAAGCTGGGCAGAGCGCGCCTGGCATAATTTCATATTAAGGGTAGATCCATCCAATCCGGAAGCGCTGTTTACAGGAGGGCAGGATCTGTGGAAATCATCAAATTCAGGAGCCTCATGGAGTCATATTTCCGACTGGTCGTTGATGTATTCCGGCGGTGGTGATGCATATGTTCATGCCGACCAGCACAACATTAAGTTTCAGCCCGGTTCAAGCACAACGGCTGTTTTCACTTCCGATGGAGGAATATTCCTTACCACTACTGCCAATCTTGCCTATCCGGTGTTTATTGAGCGGAACCAGGGATACAATACCTTGCAGTTTTATTCGGGGGCCATCAACCCATCAGCAGGTTCCAGGCTCTACATTGGCGGATTACAGGATAACGGCACACTTTACTACAAGGGGTTTCCTCTTAGTATCAACGATATGATCGATGGCGGAGATGGCGCCTTTTGTTTTTATGATGAGAATGAGCAGGCAATATTCATCACATCCGTTTACTACAACAGCTATACAGTTTGGGTAAACGGAGGCTGGGTGAATGGCTTTGGCCAGGGAGGAACTTTTATCAGCCCGGCCGATTACGATTACAAAGAAAATATTTTATATGCTAACGGTGTAAGTATTACAGGATCTCAGGCCAACAAAATAAACAGGTGCTCCGGCATTCCGTATTATATTAACGATGAGTTGGTTAATATGGGAACAAACACATCGGTTGCGTTTTCTCATGTGAAGTATTCCGATTACTCGCCTGAAGGTACATCCACCTTGTTTTTGGGTACGCAATCGGGTAAACTGTATAAAATAGAACACGCCGAATCATCACCGCAGGCTACTGAGCTGACCGGCCCTGATTTCCCCACAGCCAATATTTCGTGTATTGCAGTCGGAAGTTCTGAAGATATACTTACGGTCACATTTTCCAATTACGGAGTTTCTTCAGTGTGGCTGACAACAGATGGTGGCGAAACATGGACGGAAAAAGAAACGAACTTGCCGGATATACCGATCCGCTGGGCACTTTTCCATCCCGAAAACAATGGGCAGGTGATGCTGGCTACCGAAACAGGTATCTGGGTTACCAATATGATGATGGAAGACGAGACAACCTGGTATCCTGCAAGCGAGGGTATGGCCAACGTGCGGGTGGATATGCTGCGGCTGCGTGAAACCGATAATACCGTATTGGCCGCAACTCACGGACGCGGACTGTTTACGGCTCCCTATGATTTGGATGTGTTTTATGTGGGACAGGAAGAATTTGCTGTGGCAAAGGAAGATGTACATATATATCCCAATCCGGCGTATAATGTGCTTAACATTGAACTGACATCAGATAGCAGAAATGATATTACGGTTTCTATAAATGACATGGCCGGGAGAAGCGTATATAAACAAGTGTATAAAACAGGTGAAGGAACATTCGTGCAGCTTATGGATATCAGCACATTGAAACCGGGACTTTATTTGCTGACAGTAGGGAACGGTAAAGAAGCCACAACAAAAAAATTAATTGTCAATTAAACAATGAACCAATACAGATATGTTGTATCCACTGAAATTTAAACCTGTTTTTAAAGATAAAATCTGGGGTGGACGGAAAATAAAAACCGTGCTGGGCATGGACTACGGAAATCTGCCCAATTGCGGTGAAGCCTGGCTGATATCGGGTGTTAAAGGAAACCAGAGCGTTGTGGAGAATGGTTTTCTGGCCGGAAATGAACTGAATGAACTGGTGGAAGTGTATATGGGCGAACTGGTGGGGGAGAAAGTATTTGAAAAACATGGTAATGAATTTCCGCTGCTTGTTAAGGTGATTGATTCGAACGACTGGCTCTCCATCCAGGTGCATCCTGATGACGAACTGGCAAAAAAAAGAGGTTTGGGCCATGGAAAGTCAGAGATGTGGTATATGCTGGACGCAGACAAAGATGCCGAACTGATCTCCGGTTTTAACCGGAAGATGGATAAAAACGCCTACAAAAGTTATCTGGAAAACAACACACTAAAAGAAGTTTTACATACGGTTAAAGTATCGAAAGGAGATGTTTTTTACATACCGGCAGGGCGGGTGCATGCGCTTGGTCCCGGCTGTTTGCTGGCAGAAATACAGCAAACTTCCGACACAACATACAGGATCTATGACTGGGACAGAATTGACGCAGCTGGCATGAAGCGTGAACTGCATACGGAAGAGGCTCTGGATGCCATTGACTTTAACGAGACAAAAGAATGTAAAACTAAATACAAAAGTAAACTGAATAGCACCGTTACCCTGGTGGACAGCCCGCATTTTGTTACACGCCTTTTATCTGCCAGCAAACCGGTAATTAAAAATATGTACGAGCTTGACTCGTTTATTGTCTACATGGCTGTGGAAGGAGCATGCCTCTTCAAATATGACGGAGGGGAACTTGGCATAAAAATGGGAGAAACGGTTCTGATTCCGGCTTCGGTTGGTAATCTGATCATCGAACCGGAAGGAAAAGCAAAATTGCTGGAAGTTTTTATGGATCCGGCATTTTAAAGGCATAAATGCAACTTACTGTTACCGGATGTTGTCATTGCTAGTAATTGAAATCAGTAACCTAAAAATTGTGTAAATGAAAAGAATGATCGTTTTAACTGTAATCCTTTTTCTGGGCGTTACCATCTATGCGCAGGAAACATCTGAAAGAAAAAAATTACCCTCGGTAAATATAAAAACCCTCGATGGGCAAACCTTTAACACACAGAATATTTACAACGATGGAAAACCGATTCTGGTCAGTTTCTGGGCATTGTGGTGCAAGCCATGCAAAAAAGAAATGGATGCATACAACGAAAACTACGAAGACTGGCAGGATGAAACAGGTGTAAAAATATATGCCGTCTCCATCGATGATGCCCGTTCTACGGCAAAAGTGCTGCCTTTTGTAAGTGGCAAAGACTGGGAAATGGAAGTATTGCTTGACCCGAACGGTGATTTTAAAAGAGCCATGAACGTCAATATGATCCCCCATACTTTTCTGCTTGACGGAAATGGCAATGTTGTTTATCAGCACACATCCTATTACGAAGGACTTGAAGAGGAACTGTATGAGCTGGTAAAAAAGGTTGCTGCCGGAGAGGATATTTCCAAACACTAAACCGAAGCCAAAACCAATAAATTATGAAAAGAGTACTGTTACTCGTTATGACCGTCCTGATAACAGGATCGGTAGCCAGGGCACAGTTTTCTGAAGTGATTAAAAGATCAGAAGTGCATGGCAGTTTTGAATTTGACGGAGCTTACTATATGGCTGATGAAGGTGTCGGTATCACTGATTCGATGATCAATGGCAGAAACTTCGCATTTAATGGCTTTGGTAAAATCACCTACACGCTGGGTAAATTTTCAGCCGGTTTGCGCTACGAAGCTTATTTACCGCCGCTGGCAGGTTTTGATCCGCGTATCGAAGGCCAGGGATTCCCGAATTTGTGGGCTATGTACACGAGCGAAAGGTTTAGTTTTACCGTGGGCAACTTTTACGAACAGTTTGGAAACGGTTTGACATTGAGAACCTA
>QMPO01000199.1 GCA_003648625.1 Bacteroidota bacterium | reverse complement strand
TTGTTATTTTGCCCGCACATGATGATGAAGACACCGTCTTCCACACACATTCTGGAAAAACAAACAAAACGATTCATAAATAACTAGTAATGCTATGATGAAACGGTTGTTTGTATTGGTATTGTTGTTATCCTTTTTAGGATTTAATTCCTATGCTCAGCTTTCTATAACTTCTTCAGGAACAAACTATCTCATTGATTTTGATAACACCCTGACAGGTGTTAATGACGGGCAATATAGCGGTTCCGGATTTCAACCAACTCCCACTTCAGGTCAATTGGATTCAGATGCCTGGGCTGCAACAGGTCTATCGGATGGCCCTTTGGGTTTCGGTAATACAGAGACTTCGGGTGACTTTGCCAGAGGTCAATATGCCGGTGGTGTTTCAACGGGTGGTTTTTGGGCATTTACAGTTGCGACCGGAAATAATGCTTTTGGCATACAACCCGCAGGATCTGACTGGACACCCGGAACAGTTACTTTAAGAATTGAAAATAATACCGGCGGTATTATTTCATCTCTTTCCCTTTCATATCGCATATACTATTACAATGATCAGGCCCGGGCTAATTCGTTTAATTTTTCTCATTCTTCAGACGATGTTTCTTATACTTCAGAAACTTCTCTGAATTTTACATCACCTGAAGCAGCAAGTGGATCGTCATGGCAATATGTTGATCGAAACATTACAATAGCAGGATTAAATATTGGCAATGGAAGTTATTATTATTTAAAATGGTCGGGAAATGATGTTTCAGGCTCATTGAATCGAGATGAGTTTGGGTTAGATGATATCACAATTAGTGCAGAGAACGGTTCTTCAACAGTAGCTAACCCTTCAAATTTCACAGCTACAGCTGTATCTACCACACAAATTGACCTTAGCTGGCTATTGAACGGTAATGGAGATGATGTGATGTTGGCATATAGTACAACATCAAGCTTCGGAACGCCTGTTGACGGCACTTCATACATTATTGGAAGCAGCCTTTCAGGCGGAGGTGAAATACTTTCCAACGGAAATGCAACTTCATTCAATCATACAGGCCTTACTCCTGGAACGCACTATTATTATAAAGCCTGGTCTGTGGATGGTTCAACAATTTACTCGTCAGGAGTTACTGACGATGCGACAACCTTGACGGTTGTTAATACTGATTTAATTATTTCAGAAGTGGCCGATCCAAGAAATCCTGGTGTCGGTGTACCAGATAATGAAAAATTTGTAGAGATTTATAACGCCGGCACTTCCGGTGTTGACTTCAGTACAAGTACATGGTATCTGTCACGTCAGGTTAATGCCGGAAGTTGGGAAAATGTGCAGCTTACAGGAGTTGTTAATTCCGGAGAAACTTATGTAATTGCCTATAACAGTACAGCATTTAATAATGCTTATGGATTCAATGCTGATCAGGCTGACAATAATATTAGTGGTAACGGTAATGATGTCTATGCCTTATATTATGGGGGAGATCAATCTTCAGGTGTATTAATCGATATTTATGGAGAGATCGATGTGAACGGTTATCATACTTTATGGGATTACACGGACAGGAAGGCGGTAAGAAAAAAGTCGATAACAAGTCCTAATACTTCCTGGACAGCCTCAGAATGGGTAATTATCCCGGCTGATATTGATCCGCCAAATATTAATGAATTAACACCGAAATGGCATTATAAGACACTGACATGGACGGGAAATAAATCTTCCGACTGGGCGGATCCATCAAATTGGGATGACGGCTCAGGAAATTCAACTTATGCTCCTGATGCCGGGTGTAATATAACCGTTTCTGCCTCAGGTAATGCAATTGTTTACAGAAGAGCAAGCTGTAATAAAATGACTATAGAATCGGGGGCATCTGTTACAATTAACTCACAACCCACCCCTTCTTCTGATACAACAGCCTGTTTTTTAGTTACAGGAGACCAGGTTACAAATAATACCGGAACTACCGGTCTTATTGTAAAATCAGACGCCAATGGAGATGGCGCATTCATTTTAGGTGCCAATACAACAACGGCAACTATTGAACGCTATCTTTCCGATGACATGTCACATTTTATCAGTGCTCCCATTACCGATGCCACAGCCGATAATCTTTTTCAGGACCATAACCCGGAAGTGTATTTATACGAATATCATGAAGATGATAGTACATACTACTATTTAGTTCCAACAATAACACCCATGCCCAGCGGTAAAGGTTTTGCCACTTGGGTGGATGATGCCACGGGAAACTACATCACTGCCAACTTTGACGGCACCTTAATGAGTTCGGACCTGACTCTTTCGTTAGATTATTCTGGAATCCCATGGGGATGGAACTTGGTTGGAAACCCCTATCCATGTCCTTTGAACTGGAGAACAGGAAGCTGGGAATTTAATAACGTAGAACAGACAGTATGGATTTGGAATCCCAGCGCCAACACGTCAGGCGATCCTGATGGTAGGTGGGTTTGGAAAACAAAAGCAGGAGCAGGCAGTGTCCCAACATTTAGTACGATACCTACAAGTCAGGCCTTTTTTATTAGATCAACAGGAACAGGAGCATCCTTAACTATTCCTGCTGATGCCCGCACAGTACATAAAGATCAGCTTTATTATAAGGGACGTGATGAAGGAATATCAGATTATCCCGCCGATTACGTCATTGTGAAAGTCTCAAATGAGCAGGATGAAGATGAGGTGTGGATCAGTTTTAACGAATACGGTACGGAAGGCTTTGACAACGGCTGGGATGCTACTAAAATGTTCAATTCATACAATACGGTAAGTCTTTATGTGCCCAAAGAAACCCGCGACCAGTGCCTCGAACACCTGCCTCCGCTGGAACCGGAAGAAGAACGCATTGTGGCCGTAAATTTTGAAACAACCATTGACGGAGAACATACACTGGCCCTCGATATGACACATTTGCCGGATGTGGTGGAGATAACACTGGAAGATTTGAAATACAACCAGATGCAGAGCATGCGTTATGACTCGGTTTATACATTTGTTGCCTTTACCGAAGATGATCCGGACAGATTCCGTATCCATTTCAACAAGACAACTACCGGCATAGAGTTTCCGGAGCCGGCTCCGGTAACAAAATCATCTGTTCAGATTTATGCGTATGAAAAGAATATCTACATCAAAAAGGAAGATATAAACGCATCGGGAAAAGTACTGGTCTATGATCTGTACGGAAGAGAGGTGCTCGCACAACAACTGGAGCATACAAACCTGATGAAGATTCCTGTAAGTGCCAACAATACCTACCTTGTTGTAAAGGTGATCAGCGACAATTATGTGACTACGTCAAAAGTGTTTATTCGCTAAACCGATCTTCCACACTCGCCTCGTCGCCCCATCGCCACAGCGCCCTCTCGCCCTCTCGCCCTCTCGCCCCGTCTCTCCCTCGCTCTGACTCCAGTCAATCTGTGTCTAAAATCATTACTAAAATTACTCTGTCACCACAGTCGCCCCCTCGCCCTTTCGCCCAGTCGCTAAGTCACTCCATCGCTCAGTCGCTTCGTCGCCCTCTCGCCTCGTCGCCACAGTCACTTCGTCGCCCCATCGCTCTCTCGCCCCCTCGCAAACTACTTCAGTGTAAAAGTTGTTTCTCCGATCAGATTGTCGCCATCGAATATGTCCACATGGTACAGCCCGGCCTGCAACTCAAGTGATGCCCTGCGGTTCCAGTACAGGCAGATATACTGCGCTTCGTTCTGGTAATCCACATCTTCTTTGATGGAATATTGCAGAAGCTCTCCCTGGTACATGAACGTATATTCCTCGCCACGCCCTTTCACCAGCACTTCTTCATCAGGTTTTGAAATGCGCACATACAGTGATTTTACGCCCGGCTCCACAACAGAGTTTTTACCCAGCGTAAAGCAGATTTTTACCCGGTCGACACGTTTGATCTTGTCTGTGGGAATTTCTTTTCCGCTACCTTTTACATGAACAGGTTTGCCCGTCAGATTGTACGTGCTTAATACGGAAGCTTCCCCCACGATGGTGGTCAGCTCCTCTTTTTCCTGCTGAAGGTCGCGGTTTTTACGTTTTTCCTCCTGGATTTCCTCTTTTATCTGGATGTTTTCTTCGGTCAGCACCTGGTTTACTACCACAATGGAGTCCATTTTCCGGACATACCCCTGCGAAATTACCTGCAGCCGTTCCATTTTCTTTTTAACCTTGTAGTATTCCCACTTGTAATTCAGCAGATTTTTTATCTCCTCGGCATCAGCCTGGATAACACTGTCCATCACCGCCAGCGAGTCGGATATTTCACCATACGATTCTTTGATCTCGTTATGTTCCATCATCAGCGAATCCAGTTCCTTGATCAGCTCAACCCGCTGCATCTCTTTCTCGGTAAGGAGTTCGTTCATGTTGTTTTTTACGGAGATCAGCCATATCGAAAGTCCGATAACGCCCAGGGCGAAGACGATCAATAAAATGTATAGCCACAAATTGCTGTTTTTAGTGGCTGGTGTAGCTGAATGATTTGAATTTTCCATGACCTGTTGTTTTTTTATTTGGTAAAAGTAAGGACTATCCGCACTATTTGCAAGAAGCGGAAGCTATTGTATTAAAAGAACGCATGAACGCTGTCATCTATTATTTGTTGATCAGATATTTTTTCGGCTCCTGCCGGATGATGTATTTAAGCCATTCTTCCGGGTATGCTTTCGGCTGCACGCGCATGGCGGAATCTTTTACATAACCATCGTTGTATTTTGTTACCAGGGAGTTTCCCAGCTCTACCCAGCGCTGGTGTACCAGGTTTCCGAGCGAGTCGGTATAGTGCGTAAGAAAAGCAATACGCTCCTCACCTTTCATCGCCAGGGCTTGCTGTTCTGCTACCGGCTGGTTTTTAAGGAACCCTGTCTCCAGCTCCTTCTGTACCTTTCTGATATCTGCCACCATATCCTGGTAACGTCCGTTGGCATAATTGGCGGCAAAATTAAAAGCCCACCAGGCCGATTTAGCGGAGTAATGGCTCATATCGCCCACAGCATAGGCTTTGGGAATGGAAGTGACCGAACAGTAGATGGGGAAATAGCACGATGTATAAGTGTCATCCACCCCGTACCACAAAAGGCCTCCCACTTCATCGTGCAGGTAACTACGTAGCTGAGCCACAAACGAAAAAGCGGTATTGTAAGTTGACACCGGGCGTTCCCACGAATACGTTTTTCCATCGGTTTCCCATTCCAGCGGACGTGGCCGGTTGGGGTTGCCCGCAGGTCCTGCCGCAGGTCCTGTGGTCATATCGAAATCTGTTCCTTCGTAGTGATCCCGTACCAGCGAAAAAACAGCTTCAGTCGACAGTTTCCGGTCGGGTTTTATGTACAGCGGATACGGCCGGGCGCCCGGAATTCCGCGATGATAATCCGGAGAAAAGTTTTGTGACGGAGCAGCCCTTCTGAAAATACTCCACACCCGAGTTTCGGTATATTTTAGATGGGCAGGTGACGGCGG
>QMPO01000198.1 GCA_003648625.1 Bacteroidota bacterium | reverse complement strand
CCGGGTTGAAGATATATTGCCCGGAATATACGAAGAAGGTAAGGTGCCCTTTATCTTGCTGCTTGACCGCATAACGGATGTGCGTAATTTCGGAGCTATTCTGCGCACAGCCGAGTGTGCCGGCGTTAATGCCGTGGTAATTCCCTCACGGAATTCGGCCCAACTGAATGCGGGTACGGTAAAATCGTCGGCAGGAGCCATTTTCAATGTGCCTATCTGTCGCAGTGACAACCTGAAAGACACGCTCGACTACATAAAGCAAAGTGGTTTAAGAGTAGCAGCAGCCACAGAAAAAGCAGAACAGACATGCTTTACGGCTGATCTTACCGGTCCGCTGGTCTTATTACTTGGTTCGGAAGGAGAGGGAATTTCAGCCGAATACCTGAAAAAAGCAGATGTACATGTAAGAATCCCGGTACTGGGGGAAACAGAGTCGCTAAATGTTTCTGTAGCTGCCGGCGTGTTGATGTATGAAGTGGTGCGGCAACGTGCTGCCAAATAAAAAACTCCGTCCTGAAGCAGAACGGAGTTTAGAAATATCTTTTAAGAACGTATTACATTCTTTTTTCTTTAATTCTGGCTTTCTTACCACGAAGATCTCTGAAGTAGAAGATGCGTGCCCTTCTGACGACACCAACCTTATTCACTACAATTTCTTCTATAAAAGGGGAAGAAATCGGGAAGATTCTTTCAACACCCACGTTGCCCGAAATTTTTCTTACCGTGAAAGTTTCGGTAGGGCCACCTCCGACCCGTTGCAGAACAACACCCTGGAATTTTTGTAAACGTTCCTTATTTCCTTCTCTGATCTTATATGTAACAGTAATAGTATCCCCGGCCTTGAATTTCGGGAAATCTTTTATCTCTACAGAGTCCTCTATCAGTTGTAACAATTCTTTCTTACTCATCGTCTTAAGCTTTGCGGTGGTTTTTTAAAAATGAGTGCAAATATACAGCTATTTCTTTATGTGCAAATAAATTTCCTAAAAAAACTGCATTATATGTTAACAGAAAATTGTTAATCTTTCCTGTCGTTATCCTCTTTTAATAAACCCGGCTTCCGTTCGGCTGTTCTTTTTAGCGATTGTTCAAGTTTCCAGTCGTTAATAAGTTTCTCATTTCCGGAAAGTAGAATATCAGGAACTTCCCATCCTCTGAAGGCGCGCGGCCGCGTATAAACCGGTGGTGAGATAAGATCGTTTTGAAACGAATCACTCAAAGCTGATGTCTCGTCACCCAAGACCCCGGGTATCAGCCTGACAACGCTGTCCACAAAAACAGCCGCCGCAAGTTCTCCGCCCGATAAAACATAATTACCTATGGAAATCTCCTTCGTGATCAAATGTTCCCTGATCCGTTCGTCAATGCCTTTGTAATGGCCGCAAAGGATCATGAGGTTGCCCTTTAACGAATAGCTGTTAGCCATCTTTTGATCAAATAAGTCCCCATCAGGGCTCATGTAGATAAGCTCATCATATTTTCTTTCCGCTGTCAGCGCATCAATACAGCGTGCTATGGGTTCTATCATCATGACCATCCCGGCACCGCCCGAAAAAGCATAGTCATCGGTTTTCCGGTGTTTATCTGTCGTGTAATCCCGGAGCTGGTGTAAGTGGATTTCCACCAGACCTTTATTTTGAGCTCTCTTAATAATGGACTCTGAAAAAGGGCCTTCAAACATTTCAGGGAATATCGTAATGATGTCAATGCGCATATAAATCAATTTATGTTATTTCTCCTGTTCTCTTATGTATCGTGCACCGGTAGATATCCATAAAAAAGCACGATGAAGATTGTTGACATTTACGTTTTATGTAACCGTGCATCGTGGCGCCCAGCTTCTGTCCGAGAAAAAACGCGCCAACCAGAAAAACGTAGGTGTACCAGGCAAAACCGATACTTGTCAGCAACCGTAAGGCAATAATGAAGGGAACGGGAATATGAATGGCCAGAACCCACGGCCACGAGAATTTCTTTACGTTGTTGCGCCAATATCCGAAAGGGAGGTTGAACAACAAAACAAACAGCGTAACATAAATAAGTACAGAAGTCATATTGCCTTTTTCACAGTATTGCGGCAAAGTTCGGCATTTTTGGTAAAAGTAAGTATGAAGTAATCCTTTTGGCTAAATTTTATTTTAATGTGTTGATCTCAGTTTATTATTCTCTTTATTCCGTTTTTAAGTATTGTGGTTTGGAAATTAAGAAGTAAACCAAGTTTGTATTTGCCCAATTTTAAATAAGTGAGAACCTGAGCAGTGTGAACATCATTAAAAGTTTCAACGGTTTTGATTTCTATGACTACTTTTTCCTCTACCAATAAATCAATCCTATAGCCATGATCAAGCTTTATATCTTTATATACAATAGGCATGGATTTTTCTTTTTGAACATACAAACCTGCCTGCTTTAACTCATAATACAAACATTCCTGATAAGCTGACTCCAGTAATCCCGGCCCCAATTGTTTATGTACCTCAATAGCACAACCGATAATCTTTTTTGAAATTTCATTTTCGATCATAATACCTGCTTTTCTCTGTGAAACTTTGCGTCTTCTCTGTGGCTCTTTGTGTAATAGCCTTGTCCGATAAAAATGACGGATATACCACAAAGTTACGCAAAGAAGTCACAGAGGTACACAAAGAGATAATACATTTTAATTCAAATTAATTCAAACAAAAATTACCCGTACACTAAAATATAATTTAGCCGTCCTGTTGGTCAGTAATTTGAACAGAATTTAATTTAAATGGATTCACGTACGCCTGATTCAATTACATTTGCCGGATAAAACTTAATTAATATGACCAGATTTACTTTGTTGATTGTACTAGTATTCTTTGCTGCGAATATGTACCCGCAGGAGAAAACAAAAGCCCCAAATAAGATTAAAAAAACGCTGACAGAAAGGTATCCTGATGCCGAAATCGTTAAATCGAAGGGAGATTGGGAAATGAAAGGCAAATCCAAACAGAATAAGTTCTGGAAAGTTCTGTTTAAGCATGACGGGATATTGAGTTCGGCCGATTTTGACAGCAAAGGGAACTGGCTGCAGACAAAAACCAAGATCAGTGAGGAGGAACTGCCCGAAGCAGTTATGAAAACTATTGAAGAGTATTATTACATGTATAAGATCGTTATAGCTGCCCGTTTTGAAAATCTGAAAACGGAAGGCTATGAAGTGTTCCTTGATAACGGAAACGACGGCTTTGATATCCAGTTTTCCAAAGAAGGCGAAGTCCTCAGCAGGGAAATAACCTCAAAAGGGTACCGGCCGATTGACGACGATGGGAATTTTGTAGATTAAACCAGCCTGCTGAAAATTAGTTAAGATCCCGTAACCGCATCTTTTTTAAAATATTTTTTCTGGAATTTCAGGGCAACGCTGACCAGTGCGATAAGTACCGGAACCTCAACTAAAGGTCCGATCACCGCAGCAAAAGCCTCACCCGAGTTAATGCCGAATACAGCAATAGCAACAGCAATGGCCAGTTCGAAGTTGTTGCTGGCTGCCGTAAAAGCAATGGTGGTCGTTTTGCTATAGTCTGCCCCAATCTTCCGTGCCATGAAAAACGAAACCAGAAACATGACCAGGAAATAAATGACAAGCGGTATGGCAATACGCACCACATCCAGCGGCAGCTGAATGATGATCTCACCTTTCAGCGAAAACATGACAAAAATGGTAAACAGCAGGGCTATGAGTGTGAGCGGGCTTATTTTGGGGATAAACTTTTTTTCGTACCAGGCTTTGTTTTTCACCCTGATCAATGCGAAGCGTGTGATCATCCCGGCCAGGAAAGGGATGCCGAGATAAATGAATACACTTTTGGCAATCTCGCCCATGGTAATGTTCACTTCGTACGAGTCGAGCCCAAACCATGCCGGCATGATCGTTATAAACACATAGGCGTACACCGAAAAGAATAAAACCTGAAAAATGCTGTTGAAAGCTACCAGCCCTGCAGCATATTCGGTGTCTCCTTTGGCCAGTTCGTTCCACACAATAACCATGGCAATGCAGCGCGCCAGCCCGATCAGGATCAGCCCGGTCATGTAGTGCGGGTAATCCTGTAAAAAGATAATCGCCAGAAAGAACATCAGCAGCGGACCGATAAACCAGTTCTGAAATAGCGACAGCAATAAGACTTTCCAGTTACGAAATACATCTCCCAACTCTTCATATTTTACTTTTGCCAGGGGTGGATACATCATGACAATCAGACCGATAGCTATGGGAATATTGGTGGTTCCTACGCTGAACTGATCCCAGAAACCGGCTATACCGGGAAGAAAATAACCGGATCCGACACCTACAAGCATGGCAAGAAAAATCCACAGAGTCAGGTAACGGTCGAGAAATGATAACTGTCTGGTTAGTTTCGTCATATGCGTATTAACTTATTATGTTTGAGATACGTTTCTTTATAAATGATCCTGGTAAAATTTACTGAAATCTCTCTGAATCTCATTCCTGATCCTCCGAAAAACTTCCAGTACTTCTTCTTCGGTTCCGGTAGCGATGGCAGGGTCTTCAAAACCGATGTGCAGCTGGTATCCGACTTTTCCGGTAAAAACAGGGCAGGCTTCTCTGGCATCGTCACAAACGGTTATTACGTAATCAAATTTTTGTCCCGTAAATTTGTCAACGTTTTTAGGTTTACCCTTACTAATATCAATATTTAATTCCTGCATCACCTGGATGGCCTTCGGATGTACTGCCTGTGAAGGCGCCGTACCAGCCGAATAAACTTCCAGTCCGTGATCGAAAAATTTCAGAAATCCTTCGGCCATCTGGCTGCGGCAACTGTTACCGGTACATAAGATCAATATCTTACTCATCGGGTATAATTTACATGGTAAACTTACAATGTAATTTTAAAATGGCATAAAAAAACTAAAAATTTCAAATGATACTTAACATTGGCACCCTGTTGATTGTTGAATGGGAGGACAGGGTACGCTGCCGTACGAACAATAAACGCAGCAGTCTCCTTTGTTCGGTTTTAATAATTTGCCACACTTTTCACAGCTGTAAAAATACTGGCAGGCGTCAGTTGGCATTGTTTCTTCCTTTTGATAGCCACACACAGGGCAGGTAATGACTGATTGCAGAATGATGGTGTTATTGCTCATATCTAAATATTGTAAGCATGGAATATACTTGTTGGACGGTTATTTATAAAAAAGCTTACAGTGTAGTAAGACTTATTCCTGATTAAAAAATTAAAGTTCGCCTGATTTTACAAACTGGTTAAAAAAGAGAAGCAGTTTAACATAGTTTTAACATATCATCAGGAAAAAAACAGTGGGAAGTCTGTGTTTTGCATAAACTCCCCTGTAATTTCGTTGTATTTTTGTAGAAAACAAAAACAATATGGAGTTTTACGAATTGATAAAAACCCGCGAAAGCATCAGGGATTACGACCCGGAGAAACCGGTAAGTAAAGAGTTGTTGATGCACATACTGGAAGCCGGAAGGCTGGCGCCGTCGGCAGGTAACCGGCAGCCGTGGACATTTGT
>QMPO01000197.1 GCA_003648625.1 Bacteroidota bacterium | reverse complement strand
TTTCATTTTACTCCTTATTCTATCTTCAACAAATCTACTAATTATCGACCAAACTTACCGTTTAATGACAGAATGTTCTTAGCGTTGTCTGCATACGAATTCCCCAGGAAAATAAACACAAAAAAAAGCCCGCGTATAAATCCCGCAGGCTCTTTATATTTAAAAATGAGTAGTTCTACTTCAGGATACCTTTACCAACAACCAAACGCTGCACCTGGTTGGTTCCTTCGTAGATCTGGCACAATTTGGCATCACGCATCATTTTCTCCACCAGGAAGTCTGTCGAATAACCCTCTCCGGCCATTACCTGCACGGCATCCGTAGTTACTTTCATAGCAACATCCGATGCATATAATTTAGCCATCGCCGACAGTGTATTTGCCGATCTTTGTTTGGTGTCGTAAGCCCAGGCAGCGTTCCATGTCAACAAGCGGGCAGCTTCAATTTCCGTAGCCATATCAGCCAGCATAAAGCTTACACCCTGGTTTGCGGTAACCGGTTTCCCGAACTGAATTCTATTCTTGGCCCACTCTTTGGCGGTTTCGTATGCTTCACGTGCATTACCTATACTTAGAGCAGCAACACCAGTACGTGTACGTTCAAAAGTTTTCATAGCCAGCAGAAAACCATGGCCTTCCCCTCCTATCCTGTTTCCGACAGGTATTTCCACATCATGGAATTTGAATTCCGTTTGCACCGAAGCTCTTTGTCCCATCTTCACCATATCAGCAACTTTCTCCACTCCGGGTGCATCAGTAGGCACTACAAAAGCTGTCAGGCTTCTGGCGCCTTTAGTCGGGTCGGTAATGGCAAACACTGTAATGAATGTCGAAACACTTCCATTGGTAATAAAGCGTTTATGACCATTCAAAATATATTTGTCGCCATGCAAAATAGCCTGTGATTTAATACCTGCAACATCCGATCCGGCATTAGGTTCGGTAAGCGCATAGGCAGCAACACCTTTCTTTTCAACAATCTGGCCGAAAAATTTCTTTTTTTGCTCATCGCTGGCTCCCAGAAACAAAGGTGTTAAGGCAAGCATATTGGCATCTATACAAATACCGATTCCTACACAGCCGGCACCCAACTCTTCTGAGGCTAATGCGCTTTCAAAAATATTATGCCCATATCCGCCAAACTCTTTTTCTATCTGCCCGTTCATCAGACCTTCTTTATAAGCTTGCTTTACAATGTCCCACGGGAATTCTGCCAGCTCATCATATTTTCTGGCATTTGGTCGCATGTACTTATCAGCAAAATCTCTGATCTTTTCACGGAGTTCTAACTGTTCCTTTTCTAAGGTAAAATCTACCATTTTTACTTAATTTATTGATTATAATTCATTTGTGTTGTCAATAATTAGCGGAGCGCAAAATTACGTTTTTATCTCGATTATTCCTATTTTCGATGTTGAATAACACAACGACCGGATCGCCCCTTATGAACTATCCGATTCTTAAAAAAGGTTTTAAAATATATCTGCAACTGGAACGGAATATGTCGGAAAATACTGTCCGGGCTTACCTGTACGACCTTGATCTGTTAACAGGCTTTCTGGAGGAAGAGATGAACAATAAACCGATGGAACAGATAGTTTTAGCCGATTTAAAAGAGTTTATTACCTACATCAACCAAACCGAGTTAGGTGCTTATTCGCAGGCACGAATCATCTCCGGTATTAAAGCATTTTTCAGGTACATGCTCATAGAGCAAATAATTGACAGCGATCCGTCCGAACTGCTGGAATCTCCCAAGCTGGGACGCAAACTTCCTGATATTTTAAGCCCGGAAGAGGTCGAGAAGATTATTGATGCTGTTGACCTTTCACAACCCGAAGGCGAACGCAACAAAGCTATCCTGGAGACACTCTATGGTTGTGGGCTACGGGTGTCGGAGCTGATCAACCTTAAAATATCCGATCTGCATTTTCGTGAAGGGATCATAAAGGTAACCGGCAAGGGCAACAAGCAACGATTGGTACCTATTGGTGGAGCAGCTAAAAAACAGATTTTGATTTATAAAGACCAGGTACGGGTTCATATGCCGATTGAGAAGCATTCGGAAGACATTCTTTTTTTAAACCGGAGGGGAAAGAAAATGACCCGGCAGATGGTGTTTATCATTATTAAGAACCTGGCAGAGAAGATCGGACTTAAAAAAACCATCAGCCCGCACACCTTTCGCCATTCATTCGCCACACACCTGGTACAAAACGGTGCCGATCTGCGGGCGGTTCAAGAATTATTGGGCCATGTTTCCATTACAACCACCGAAATATACACACACCTGAACAGGGAAGACCTGCGCAAATCTATCTTGCGTTTTCATCCCAGAAACAAGGATTATTGATAAGAAAATATTCTGATTAGAAAAGAGGGACGCTTACACCGTTTCAATATTCCCCTGCTCGTCTACAAGCACTCCGAAATTCATATAAACCAGCTTCCCATCACGGAAAAAGAAATCTATCATACTGTAATCGTATGAAAGCCTGCGGTCCTTCTCTTCTTCAATTTCTACTTCGTAATGTGTATGACCGTTGTTTTTCATCAGCTCAACTATACCGTCTTCGGTCAGGTTCATAATTTTTTCACCATAGAGTGTTGTTTCGGGATGATCGGTTTCGATACCTGCCAGTATTTGTGTTACCAGACCCACAAAAAATATAGAAAATCCTTGTGTCCAGTAATGCAATACAGTTGTGTTCAATTCTTCATCATCATCAAAACTGTCAATTTCTTCAGGTTTGCCAAAGGCATCTATAAATTGATCCATCTCCATGCCAAATTCAAGCTCTCCAAGTCCCTTATTTGGTTTTATTTCGTAGTTCGATAGCATTCTTTTCTGTTTATAAATAAAGTGCAAACAAACATAGGTAATTGTGCCGTACAAAACAAATTATCAATCTATTTTATCGGCGAATCATCCTCTTTGGCAAAACTTTTATAGACCTGTTTTGTCATCCAGTCGGGGAAAAACTTATTCAGTAAAGCCACCATTTTACCTTCAAACGTCAATACGATGGTGCTTTTTCTTTTCTGAACCGCCCGGTAAATGTGTTGTGCTACTTCTTCGGCGCTCATCATCTTCTGTTCGTCGCGCGGTGTTTCACCCTGCTGGCTACCGTCAGCCGCCAAAGCCGTGTTACGTATGTTAGATGCCGTAAAGCCCGGATAAGCTACCAAAACATGCAGCCCTTCTTTCAGATGCTCGGTGCGGATACATTCAAGCAGGCCACCCATAGCAGATTTGGAAGCCGAATACCCGGTTCTGCCCGGAAGGCCTTTAATACCACCTATGGACGAAACGCCCACGATGCTGCCTTTCTGTTCCAGAATATATGGCAAGGCATATTTTGTGCAATACACCGTTCCCCAAAAGTTAACATCCATCAATCGCCTGATCACTTCTAAATCCACATCCTTAAACAAGGCACGCATCGAAATACCTGCATTGTTGATCAAAATATCAACTTTACCGAACTGCTCTACGGCGGTTAATACCAGATTTTTGCAATCTGATTCCACGGATACATCTGTTTGAGCAAAAGCCACTTCCCCTCCTTTTAACTTGATCTCTTCAGCAATTTCCGCTAGTTTTTCATGACTTCGGGCACCCAACACACATTTGGCACCTTTTCCTGAAAATTCAAAGGCCAGCGCTTTGCCAATACCCGACGAAGCTCCGGTGATAATCACTACTTTATCTTTCATTATTTTCTGTTGTATTTTTTATATTACAATTATATGAATTTCTACTCAGGATTTGACAACCGGGAGTAATAAGTTTCCTGAAAAGTTCGAAAAATCCATAATATGAATTGTTTACTTTTGTATGAATTAATTATACCGCCATGCTCAACAACAGGCAGCTTTTTTTACAACACCTGGCCATACCGGCCGAAATTCCGGATGCACTGGAAATCACCAGGGCGAAAGGTATTTTCCTATATGATGCCGATGGTAACGAATTTATTGATCTTGTATCGGGTGTCTCAGTCAGCAATGTGGGGCATGGTCATCCGAAGGTAGTGCAGGCCATTGAGGAACAACTGAAAAAATATATGCACCTGATGGTTTACGGTAAATACATACAGTCGCCTCAGGTATTGCTTGCTGAAAAACTAACCTCTTTACTGCCGGAGAATTTACAATCGGTTTATTTTGTCAATTCGGGCAGCGAGGCCATTGAAGGAGCTATGAAACTGGCCAAAAGAGTGACCGGAAGGAAGGAAATTATTGCTTTCAAGGATGCTTACCACGGCAGTACGCACGGAGCGCTCAGTATTTTGGGAAACGAAGAAATGAAATATGCCTACCGGCCTTTGTTACCCGGTATCAGGTTCCTGCAATTCAACAACACCGAAAATCTGAAAAATATATCCTCAGAAACAGCAGCTGTTGTTATTGAGCCTGTTCAGGCCGAGGCCGGTATCCTGATCCCTGACAAGGACTATCTACCGGCACTACGAAACAGATGTGATGAAACGGGAACTCTGCTCATTTTTGATGAGGTGCAAATGGGATTTGGACGGACGGGGAAACTTTTTGCCTTTGAGCACTTCGGTATAACACCAGATATACTCTGCCTGGCAAAAGCCATGGGCGGTGGTATGCCGATAGGAGCCTTTGTGGCAGGCAAAAAGCATATGAGCACACTAACACATCATCCTGCTTTAGGGCACATTACTACCTTCGGCGGGCATCCGGTGAGTTGTGCAGCAGCACTTGCCAGCCTCGAAGTTATCCTTGACGAGCAACTTGCCGAAAAAGCTGATGAAAAAGGTAAATTATTGAAAACCAAACTGGAACAACATCCCAAAGTGGACGGTATTCGTCAGATCGGCCTGATGCTGGCGGTTGAAATTAAAAAGGATTATTCGGTACCAAAGCTGATTAAGATCCTGCAAAAAAATGGCCTGATCGTAGATCAGTTCCTGTTCAATGACAGATCGTTTCGTATTGCGCCTCCACTGACGATAGCCGAAGAAGAAATTGCCCTGGTGGTTGAGAAAGTTAGTGCAAGTCTGAACGAACTGAACTAAACTTATGCCGGTCTACAAACTCCCCGAAGAGCCCGTATTTCCCAGGCCCGACCTGGCTGAAGAAGACGGACTACTTGCCATTGGTGGTGATTTGAGTGCAGAACGCCTGCTAAACGCCTATGCATCAGGGATATTCCCCTGGTATTCAAAAGGACAACCTGTATTATGGTGGTCACCTGACCCAAGGATGGTATTGTTCCCGGAAAATTTTCTTCGTCATAAGAATCTGCGGAGGACTGTTGATAAAAATATCTACACCTGGTCGTTCGATCAACATTTTGAGCAAGTAGTTGAGCAGTGTAGCAAAGTTAAAAGGAAAGGGCAAGCCGGAACATGGATCACGGATGAAATGAAAGAAGCGTACGTGCATTTGCACAAGTTAGGTTTCGCACATTCCGTTGAAACATATGATCAGGATAAGTTAGCAGGTGGCTTGTATGGCGTTTCGCTGGGCAGCGTCTTCTTTGGTGAGTCGATGTTCCATCTGAAAACTGACGCTTCGAAAGTCGCG
>QMPO01000196.1 GCA_003648625.1 Bacteroidota bacterium | reverse complement strand
CGAGTTATTTTCTTTTAATGGAATGTGTTGATTTTTAACATTTTTTCAGCAGTGCCGGCATTTTTTTACATCTTTTTTTTGCTTTAGAAATGCGAAGCATTTATGAATTCCTTTGAAAATAAACAAGCCATAAATAAAAAAGGATGAGCCAGCCCTGTTTAAGGGCATTACTACATTATATTTATTTCAACTTAGAAAACCACCTGCTTTGCATGTGGTCAAGTTCTTCAGGCTTTGCCTGTGTTTGTTAGGTGTAAAATGAATAAAGAATATCGATTAACGAATAATGATTTATGATGCAAATGAACTTCAAAATTCTAAAATCGTTAGTCAGTGTTCGATATTCAAAAATAGAAAGAACTAAAAAGCCCCATTTTGGGGCAATCCAAAACCACCTTCTTAGAAGGTGTGATTTTTATTTAGGACAGTATTAGTTAAAAAACAAAAATGCAGAAAGAAACTTCACCGGAAGTTACCCGTTCTTCTTTCTCTCAATCGCTGCTTTAATAAATCCCACAAACAACGGATGCGGTTCTTTTACCGTACTCTTGTATTCGGGATGGAACTGTACGCCGACAAACCAGGGGTGATCTTTCAGTTCAATGATCTCCACAAGATCTTCCTGCGGATTGATACCGGCAAGTCTCATTCCGGCTTCTTCAAACAGGTTCCTGTATTCGTTATTGAATTCGAAACGATGCCGGTGCCGCTCGCTGATGTTTTCTCTTTTATATTCCTTAAAAGCTTTGGAACTTTGATCCAGTTTGCAATCGTAAGCCCCCAGCCTCATAGTTCCTCCTTTATCTTCTATTCCTTTTTGCCCTTCCATCAGATCAATTACAGGAAAGGGTGTGTCGGGTTTAAATTCAGTGGAATGTGCCTCAGGGTGCCCCAGAACATTGCGTGAAAATTCAATAGCAGCACACTGCATGCCCAGGCAGATACCCAGAAACGGAATGTTGTTCTCGCGTGCATACGTAACGGCTTCTATTTTGCCTTCAATTCCTCTTCCGCCAAAACCGGGAGCAACAAGAACGCCATCCACATTATTCAGAAGTTTTTGCGCTGTATCTTTTGTTATTTCTTCCGAGTGAACCAGCCGGATGTTTACTTTGCATTCGTTGGCCGATCCTCCGTGAACGAAGGCTTCATTAATCGATTTATAAGCATCTTTCAGTTCAACATATTTGCCGACCAGGGCAATTTCCACTTCTCCTTTAGGATTTTTGAGCCTCTTCAGGAATTGTTCCCAGTCAGTCAGATCAATTTTCTCAGGTACCGGGGTTTTTGTCTGATGCAGAACGGCTATATCCAGCTTCTCCTCCCGCATTAACACAGGCACATCATAAATAGTTTCGGCATCAATTGATTCGATAACGGCATCGGTGGTAACGTTACAAAACTGTGCGATCTTTGTTTTTATTCCATTGTTCAGCGGTCTTTCCGTGCGACAAACAATAATATCGGGCTGAACTCCCTGTTCCAGCATCGTTTTAACCGAGTGCTGAGTTGGTTTTGTTTTCAGTTCTCCGGCGGCTTTCAGATAAGGGATCAGAGTCAGATGCACAACGGCACAGTCGTGCCCCAGTTCCCATTTCATCTGGCGGACTGTTTCAATGAAGGGAAACGATTCGATATCACCCACCGTACCACCAATTTCAGTAATGACAAAATCGTAATTACCTGTCTCTCCTAATATACGGATGCTTCGTTTAATTTCATCGGTGATGTGGGGGATGACCTGAACTGTCGTTCCAAGATATTCACCTTTTCGCTCTTTGTTGATCACATTTTGATAGATACGTCCGGTCGTTACGTTATTGGCCTGCGAGGTAGGTGTACTCGAAAACCGTTCGTAATGTCCGAGGTCCAGATCGGTTTCGGCACCGTCTTCAGTTACATAACATTCGCCATGTTCGTAAGGGTTCAAGGTGCCGGGATCGACATTAATGTACGGATCAAGTTTTTGGATGGTGACTGAAAAACCACGTCCCTGAAGAAGTTTAGCCAGAGATGCGGAGATGATTCCTTTTCCGAGCGATGAGGTAACACCACCGGTGACAAAAATGTATTTTGCTTTTTTATTCATTGCTGATAGATACTGTTTGAATAAAACAAGCGTACAAATAAACAATAAATAGGACTTTAGTTATTAAAACAAGCCCATTAATTGTTAACAAAAAGCTGAAAGTTATGCCTGTTTATTCTGCGTAAAAAAGCCTAATAATAAGTTGGCCGTTTAACGCCACCCATCATTTTGGCAACCCTGATCACCTGTAAGCTGTATCCGTATTCGTTATCATACCATACATACACAACTACGTTCCTTTTATCTTCTGAAATTTTAGTGGCCAGACTATCGAAAATTGCCGTGGCAGGTTCACCAACAAAATCAGTTGACACAGCATCAATGGCTGTAGAATATTTCACCTGTGCCACAAGCTCACCGGTGAGCGCTGTCTGGCGCATCAGTTCGTTTATTTCTTCAACACTGGTTTCTCGTTTTAGTTCCAGCGACATGATTACTAAGGAAACATTTGGTGTGGGTACACGGATGGCATTACCGGTAAGTTTTCCTTTTAAGGTGGGTACCGCCTTGGAAACAGCATTGGCAGCACCTGTTTCGGTAATTACCAGGTTTAAAGGTGCCGACCGTCCTCTCCGGAACTTTTTATGCATGTTGTCCAGCAGGTTCTGGTCGTTGGTAAATGAGTGTACTGTTTCGAGATGCCCTTTCTCAATACCGATTTCATTTTCCAGAACAGCCAGCACGGGTGCGGCAGCATTTGTAGTACATGAAGCTGCTGAGAAAACTGTTTCTTTCTTGTAGTTGATCCCGGAGTGATTCACGCCAAAAACAATATTGGGAATATCACCTTTGCCCGGTGCCGTCAGCAGAACTTTACTTACCCCTTTAGCATTCAGGTGCCTTCCCAGGCCTTCCCTGTCGCGGAAAATACCCGTATTATCGATTAAAAGAGCATTGTCTATTCCATATTCGGTGTAATCAATTTCTTCCGGATTGCTGGCAGCCAGCATCAGTACCTTGTGCCCGTTCATATAAATTGTTTTATCATCCAGATTTTCTATAGCTACACCTCTGAACGGACCGTGCACCGAATCGTGCCGGAAGAGGGAAGCTCTTTTGGTAATTTGTCTTTCATCATTACTACGTGTAACAATGGCCCTTACCCGTAACTGTTTTCCATTTCCCAGGATGATGAGTTCGCGTGCCAGCAGTCTTCCGATTCGTCCAAATCCATAAAGAATAACATCAACGGGTTTATGATAAGGCGCTTTCACTCCAATCAGATGCTTGAGTTTAACTTTTACAAAGTCTTCGTGGTCCACATAGTTTTTCTTTTCTTCAATCCATTCTCTGTTAAGTCGTCCGATGTCAAGTTTTGACGGGCCTACTTTACAATGGAGAATTGCTTTCGCAAGGTTCAGCGAATCGATGACTTTCAATGGTCTGTCGATAATATTTTCTGCATACGAATGCCTGTAGAGAATTAAGCTGGCACTACGGTCAACAAGCTGGCTTCTGTAAAATACCAGTTCGATAGATTTGTCGTAAAAAAGTTTGGATAAAACACTTATGAATTCGTTCGCCTGCATCTCCCGTTCCGCCCAGTCATTCAAGGAGTTTTCATAGGTTCCGTTGATGTTTTTCTGCTGTGACATTACTGATTTGGTTTTAATTAATGAATGGAGTAAATAAGTGAAACTTATGCAACAAAAATAGAAAAAAGGCAGTCACGATATGCACTGCCTTTATTAAAATCATTACAAATTAATGTTTATTGTCCCAGATAAGCTTTTAGCAACCTGCTGCGCGAAGTATGCCGCAGCCTGCGGATGGCTTTTTCTTTGATTTGCCGTACCCTTTCGCGTGTGAGGTTGAATTTCGATCCTATCTCTTCGAGCGTTAAACTATGGTTCAATCCAATACCATAATACATGTTAATTACATCCCGTTCTTTTTCGCTAAGGGTGGCCAACGACCGCTGGATTTCCCTTCCCAGCGATTCCTGCATCAGGTACTCGTCTGTGTCAGGTGAATCTTTCGGAACAAATACATCCAGAAATTTTGTTTCTTCATCAGCTGCTAAAGGCGCATCCATCGACACATACCTTGTCGCAATCTTCAAGGCCGAATCAATTTTATGGCCCGGAACCTCCAGTTCATCGGCAATTTCATGTGCCGACGGCGGACGTTCAAACCGTTGTTCCAGTTTGGAAGAGGTCTTCTTAATTTTGTTAAGCGATCCTACCTGGTTCAGCGGAAGTCTTACAATCCGCGATTGCTCGGCAAGCGCCTGCAAAATAGACTGACGGATCCACCATACGGCATACGAGATGAAATTAAAACCTCGGGTTTCGTCGAATCGTTTGGCCGCTTTAATCAATCCGACATTTCCTTCGTTAATAAGATCGGGGAGGCTTAGCCCCTGATTTTGATACTGTTTGGCAACTGAAACGACGAAACGTAAATTGGCTTTGGTAAGTTTCTCAAGAGCAATTTCGTCACCGGCTTTTATTCTTCTGGCCAGTTCAACCTCCTGTTCAGCAGTAATCAAATCCTCTTTCCCGATTTCCTGTAAATATTTATCAAGCGAAGCAGTGTTACGGTTAGTAATCGATTTTGTAATCTTTAGTTGTCTCATGTTAGTTTAATGAAAAAATGGTTCTCTGTATTAAGAAAAAGGACACGCAATTTCGTTAAAATTATTCTAAATAACAAATTTTTACAGCATAAATTCATAAGAAATTCTTACACCGTTAAGATACATGCCTTTAAGCCGGATTATTTTTGATTTGTTATTGCTTAAGGCCTTTTCGAGGCTCTCTTTTGATGAAATTTCATGACCGTTTATTTCCGTTATGATAAATCCTTTGGTAATTCCACCTCTGTCCAAAAATCCTTTACCAACTTCTGTTACCTTTAGTCCTTCTCCAATGCCCAGCTTGTTTTTTTCTTCACCTGTGATTTTTTTCATCGACGCTCCAAGTAATTCATTATAAAAGGAATCTTCTGCTTTTATAATCCCGGTGGTTCCTTCCTGGTTTCTCAGGGTGACATCATAATAAAGTTTTTCACGATCCCTGTTGATTTCGATGGTAACGATTTCTCCGGGGTTATGCTGGCCAATGGCCCCCATTAATTCGGAAACGGTGTTTGTCTCTTGCTCATTCACGCTCAGGATAACATCGCCTTCACGAATTCCGGCATCATAAGCTCCGCCATCCTCCACAACACCTGCAACATAAATTCCTTTCACTTCTTCTAAACCAAGTTTGTCAGCAAAAGAAGCATCAATATCTCTGATCTGGACACCGATAAATGCCCGTTGAATTTCACCGTACTTCATCAGGTCATCAACCACTTTATGCACAATATTGACAGGGATAGCAAACGAATAACCTTCGTAAACGCCTGTGTGCGATGCTATGGCTGCATTGATACCGATCAATTCTCCATCCGTGTTTACCAGGGCACCACCGCTATTGCCTCTGTTTACTGCAGCATCGGTTTGAATAAACGACTCAATGGCCGACTGAGAACCCA
The DNA here is from genome assembly GCA_003648625.1 of Bacteroidota bacterium. Taxonomy (GTDB): domain Bacteria; phylum Bacteroidota; class Bacteroidia; order Bacteroidales; family F082; genus UBA4459. The sequence continues at coordinate 18 of QMPO01000196.1, read as the reverse complement.
GAATATTGATGTTGCGGG
>QMPO01000195.1 GCA_003648625.1 Bacteroidota bacterium | reverse complement strand
TCATCAACGGTTTGCACATGGTGTTTTTGTTGCAGATGATAGTATTTGTCGAGCTTATTTTTTATTTCTGCAAGTTCTCCCGGATTGAATTCCGTCTCGTTACTCAATGCCGCTATTTCCGATGAAATATCACTCAACTCTATTTCGACAGATTCAAGCCTTTCGGCCAGTGATTTAATGGGTGTGTGGTATCCGGAAAGTTTGTTCATTACGTGTACAACCTCACGTAACAACTGCACGGCATTGGTGTCACCTTCGTCAAGCAATTCTCTACACTGCATGATCCCGGATGCGATCTCTTCAGAATGGCTCAGCAACTGTTCCCTGTCAACCAGGTGTTCAAATGCTTGTTTTTCGAGCTTAACAGATTCAAATTCAGATAGCTGAAACCGAATATAGTCTTCGTCGGTTTTTAGTTGTTGGTTCCTGGAGATCAGATACTGCAACTTCTTTTCCGCTTTTCTGAAAGCTCTGTACATGTTTTGATATTCTTCCAACAAAACGGGATTATTAATGAAAGCATCAAGAACATTTAACTGGAACTCAAATTTACCCAGGTTGAGCGTCTGATGTTGCGAATGGATATTTACGAGTTGTTCACCTAACTCTTTTAAAAGGTTCAGGTTAACAGGCGTGTCATTTATAAAGGCTCTCGATTTACCTGAACTGTTGATCTCTCTTCTGAGGATTACCATCTGATCATAATCGAGATCGTTTTCAGAAAAGAAATGTTCCAGATCTATTTTATCCAGCAGAAACTCCCCTTCAACAACACATTTTTTGCTTTTGTCTTTCCTGATGCTCAGGTCGGCACGGTTGCCCAGAATTAACCCCAGTGCGCCAAGCAAAATAGACTTACCTGCGCCTGTTTCCCCTGTAATAACAGAGAACCCATGATGAAATTCAATTTCAATCTTATCTATCAATGCATAGTTCTGTATTGACAAAGATTTTATCATAAGGTATGTTGCGTTGTTGACGTAACAAATTTAGAAAAGAAATGCGAGTATTAGTTGTTTACTTCGAGATATCTTGATCCGTTGGCAGGATCCACCTCTTTCATGATGGTGATCATGTTTGTTTTTTCGGCCGGGCTGGCTTCTCTGAAAATATTAATGATCTCATCACGTTTGGCTTCTACCATTACTTGCAACAAGTACAGTCCGGGTCTTTTGTCGTAAACGAGTTTCAGGTTTTCCAGGGTTTTTGATATTTCTTCCCTACCGGCAGTTTTATCTTTCGACATTACGTCGAGTCCTTTCCTGTGATATTCATACAGAAAGGTCCTTATCTGGCTGTACGAACTGTTCATAAGTCCTTCGATAAGCTGGTACCTGTTTTTCGGGCCATCAAACGGGCGCCATCCGCTTTCACTCCCGCTTTGTGCCACTGTAGCAACCGCAATTGCTTTCTCATAGAATTGCGTACCCCCCTGGAGTGAATAGGTGTCGAAATCGAGTCCCAGCATCAAATAAGCATAAAAAGCCAGAATGGAAGTCAGGTTGCTCGTATAAGTGCTTTCCGAGAAATCCATCGGTTGGTAGGGTACATACCAGAAATGAACATCGTTGTCAACCAGGTTAATCACAACCGAATTGTAGTCTGTACTGTAAATAGGTCGCTGCAGCACCAGGTTGACCTTTGCTTTAAATTCATCTGTGGAAATAGCTTCGTTGATCGTGATGATCATGGTGCACTCAATGCGCTCTTCCATTTTAAAATTGTAATTACTCCAATTCCGGTTGTTCATGAACTCAAAGACGGAAGTACGCAAGGACTCAAATACGCTTTTATCAACACCTTCAATACGGGGTGTCTGGATTTGCACATTACATAAAAACTCCTGAGCCGATACATTCTTAGCCAAGACAATTACCACTATGAGTACCAGGATTTTTTTCAGCATTATTCGGAAATTAAGTTTTCTTCAATATAGGTAACGATATCTTTGGCAATTTCTGATTTGGATTTCAAAGGAATTTCAAGTTCTTTTCCATCCCTCGCAAATAATTTAACTTTATTTGTTTCATGTTCAAAACCTGCACCCTTGTCTTTAAGCGAATTTAATACAATCAGGTCAAGATTTTTTGCCTGCAGTTTTTTTAGCGCATTTTGTGTTTCATTTTCCGTTTCTAAAGCAAAGCCGATAAGAATCCGGTCTTTACCTTTGTTTGTTCCCAGTTCTTTTAAGATATCCGTTGTCTGTGTTAACTCGATGGATGCTACCCCTTCTTCTTTTTTGATCTTTTCTTTTTTTACATCTTTAGGTGTATAATCAGCTACAGCCGCTGCCATTACAGTTATATCAGCATCAGTATATAGTGAGGTGATGCGCTCGTGCATTTCGGCAGCTGTTGTTACCCGGCTTACAGTTATGGAAGGATGCTCAACGGAATATTTTGAAGGGCCAAGAACAAGGTGTACGTCAGCTCCTCTGGCAGCAAAAGCTCTGGCCAGCTCAATGCCCATCAGCCCGGAACTCCGGTTGCCAATAAACCTGACAGGGTCAATTGGCTCGTGTGTCGGGCCTGCGCTAATCAGAATCTTTTTTTTTTCTAACGGAGATTGTGGAACTAAAGCCTTTTTGATGATGGAAAAAATGATTTCCGGTTCATCCAGCCTGCCAACACCCTTAAGACCGCTTGCCAGCTCACCTTCCGCCGGTTCAATCAGGTGATATCCGAATGATTGCAGTGTTTCCAGGTTGTTTTTTGTTGAAGCATGCCGGTACATGTCCAGATCCATTGCCGGGGCAAAATAAACAGGGCAGCGTGCCGATAAGAGGACTGTAAGCAGCAGGTTGTCCGCAATGCCGCTTGCCATTTTCGCCATTGTATTGGCGGTTAAAGGAGCTACCAGGATCAGGTCGGCCCACAGCCCGAGATCAATATGGCTGTGCCAGTTGCCATCGCCCTTGTCAAAGAAATCAATTAAGACAGGACGTTCCGATAAAGCGGATAATGTTAAAGGGGTGACAAATTCTGTGGCAAAAGGCGTCATAACAACCTGAACCTCTGCGCCTTCTTTTTTCAGAAGCCGGATAAGGAAAGGTATTTTGTAGGCAGCAATACCGCCTGTGATACCAATAATTATTTTTTTCCCTTTAAGCATTACCGGGTTTAAAAGCTACCTTTTTCTTTATGAGGGTTTCTGATGTATATTTTTTCGTTCAAAAACTCGTGAATGGCGATCAATGTAGGTTTTGGCAGATTCTCATAATACTTGGCGATTTCAATTTGCTCGCGGTTTTCAAAGATCTCCTCCAGGTTATCGGTTGCCGGGGCAAACTCTTCAATTTTCTGATCTAATTCCTGTTTGATTTCCAGACCAATCTGGTTGGCTCTTTTGGCTAAAACAACGACCGTTTCGTAAATATTGCCTGTTTGTTCGTAAAACCGGCCTTTCTGACGGGTTACAGCTGTTGTTTCTGTTTTGATTTTTTTGTAGTCCATTGAGTGATTATTTAATTTTTTATTTTCTTTCGTGCATTTTTATTGATCGATTGAACTTCCTTTATATATTTACTTTCCGGGTATAGAAAAGTAAGGTTGTTGTACGATTCGATTGTTTTTTCGTACCGCTCTTCTTTTTTCGAGTAGATACTTTTTTCGGCATATACATAGTATGCTTTGGTTATATAATAAAGGATTTCTTCCTTAAACTCTGTATCCGGATAATCGTCCAGCAGGCTTTCAAATGTAGTTATGGCTGCCTGATAGTCTTCCATCCGGTAATACAGTTTCCCGATATTATATGCTTTTACTTCAAGCTTTTTTCTTAAAGCATCCATTAATTTGTTTGCTTCACTTACACGTGAACTGTTTGGATACATATCGATAAACGCCTGAAGTTCTTTCAATGCTATAAACGTGTTGCTTTGGTCGAGGCTTGGCCTTGGTGCGCTAAGGTAATTACAGTAGGCACTTAAATAAGCTGCTTCCTCGGCTTTATCCGAAGAAGGATACATCTGTGTATATTGCTTGTAATAATGGCTCGCAATGTTGTAGTTTTTTAACTGGAAGTAAGAGTTTGCCGTATAGTACGTTAACTTCTCTCCCCTCTCTGTGCCTCTGTATACGGCACGTAACACATCAAAGAATTGCAATGCCTTATTAAAGTCACCATTTTCGTACAGGTCGACACCCGTTTCATATTTCAAATCGTTATTGGCACTTTTTAAAAGTTTATTGTAGCCTTTACAACCGAAGCTAAATATCAATATTCCAATGACTAATATAATAAAACGGGTCTTTCTTAGCATGGCGCAAAATTAGAACAATTTGTTGAAGATCAAAACGAAATTTTAAAGCGAATATTTTGCCTGTTAACAAATTAAAAAACTTGCCCGAAAGAATATTTATTTATTTTTTTAACACAACCGATAAGAACCGGAATTTATTGTGAATGAAAACTATACAAATATAAATACGGAGAAACCACTTCTGCTGCTGTTAATTTAGAATCTCTCTGGTGCATCTAAATTGTTAAAATACATACTTTTGTACCCAAAATTATAAAATTATGGATGTATTTGATAAGTGTACTACAATGGGACCACTGGGCAGGTATGCGTACCAGGGCGATGGTTATTATTTTTTTCCGAAACTTGAGGGAGAGATTGCACCTAAAATGGTTTTTCAGGGGAAAGAAATGTTGGTGTGGAGCATAAATAATTATTTGGGATTAGCCAATCATCCTGATGTGCGCAAAGCGGATGCCGATGCTGCCAAAGAATGGGGGCTGGCTTATCCGATGGGCGCACGCATGATGTCGGGACAAACCACTATGCATGAAAAACTCGAAGAGGAACTGGCTGCTTTTGTGGGCAGAGAATCTGCTTACTTGCTCAACTATGGTTACCAGGGAATGGTATCCATTATTAACGCAATGGTTGACCGAAGAGATGTGATTGTTTACGATTCTGAAGCGCATGCCTGTATTATTGACGGTATGCGGTTGCACTTTGGCAAGAGGTTCGTTTACCCACATAATAATATCGAAAAACTGGAACGTGAATTGGGGCGTGCCACTAAGATTGTTGAAAAAACCGGTGGTGGTATTTTGGTAATTACAGAAGGCGTTTATGGAATGACCGGTGGATTGGGGCAGTTGGATGAAATTGTGGAATTAAAAAAGAAATATAATTTTCGCCTGTTTATTGACGATGCACATGGTTTTGGAACCATGGGCCCGACAGGTGCCGGCACCGATGAGCATTTTGGTGTGCAGGACGGGGTGGATATTTATTTCGGAACATTTGCCAAATCTATGGCAGGTATTGGAGGCTTTGTTGCTTCAAATAAAGATGTGGTCAAATATCTGAGGTATAATATGCGATCACAGGTATATGCCAAATCATTGCCTATGCCTATGGTCGCAGGTTTGTTGAAAAGACTGGAAATGTTGCGGGATCAACAGGAACATCGTGAAAAGCTGTGGACGATTGTCAGGGCTTTGCAGGGAGGGTTGAAAAAGCACGGGTTTGATCTGGGTAACACAGGCTCTCCTGTAACACCGGTTATTCTGCCCGGTACTGTAGGAGAAGCCTCACACGTTGTTTACGATCTTAGGGAGAATTACAACATATTTTGTACGGTAGTAGTTTATCCTGTACTTCCAAAGGGGACGATCCTGATACGACTTATTCCTACAGCTGCCCATTCAATGGAG
>QMPO01000194.1 GCA_003648625.1 Bacteroidota bacterium | reverse complement strand
GGAATTTACTTTTTTCATGGAAGCCCTATATTTCGATAATTCTATCGTAATAATTTAAACTTCGGTGTTTTATACAATTTTCAATAATTATTTAGGACACTCGCGTTTTTAATTTCTTTTTTAAACCAAAGCAACTTTCCGGCATGGTTTTCGTTATTGAAACAACAATCCAAAAACTGATAATTCATGAAAAAGTTTTTCCTGGTTTTTCTTGTCTTCCTCCTCTTTTTTAACGGAACTTCCGTTTTCAAAGTGGAAGGTTACCGGCCGGTGTATGTCCCGAGAGATGATGCCAAAATAATTCATTTCCTCCCTCCACGTGATGTGGTTACACAGGGGAAGATTTACGTAAAGGATAATTATATTTTTGTCGGGGATGTGAACCTGGGCATCCATGTGATCGACAACAGCGACCCTCGGTATCCCCAAAAAATTGCTTTTATCCAAATCTATGGCAATCATGACATTGCCGTAAAAGGGAATACACTGTACGCCGACAATCTCAACGACCTGGTTGCACTCGATATCAGCGACATACATAACCCGACACTGGTGAAGCGGGTAAAAGACGTTTACAAAATGCCCAACCAGCATTATCCGGAGAACATGCCGTTCCAGACTTATTTCGAATGTCCTGATCCGTCTAAAGGACTTGTTGTGGGCTGGATCCCCGATGAGATTGAAAACCCAAAATGTTACACTTCTTATTAAAACCTGCTTCCATGAAAAAGATATTTTACATAGTAACAGCCTTTCTGCTTGTTATCTTATTAAATAACTGCCAGAAAGAAAGTGCCGACATTGGCGGTGGCAATATTGGTGGAGCTACGGGAAAAGGAGGCTCGATGGCCAAATTTACTATAGCTAACGACCATTTGTACCTGATCAACGAAAAACAATTATTAGTTTATGATATAAACAATGCCACCAATCCCGTAGAAGTAAATAAACTGGATGTGGATTTCGGTATCGAGACGGTTTTTTCGCTGAGTGATAAACTGTTCATCGGATCGATCAACGGAGTATATATTTACGATATTTCTGACCCCGAAAATATTCTTTACTTGTCGCATTACGAACACATCACCAGTTGCGATCCCGTAGTTGCCAATGATACACTGGCTTTTGTAACACTGAACAGTCAAAGTGCCTGCCGCTGGCAGACGGGCGACAACCGACTCGACATTCTGGACATTAAAAATATTGTCTATCCTCAGTTGCTTACAAGTAAACAAATGGAAAACCCAAAAGGGCTGGGTGTTGACGGCCAATACTTGTTTGTTTGCAACGGCGATCAGGGAGTAAAGATCTTCGACATCAGCAATATTTACCAGCTGGAACAGGTAAGCGGCATTGCAGGCATTGATGCTTATGACGTCATTCTGAACAACAACATCCTGATCCTTGTGGGAAAAGATGGTTTGTTCCAGTATAATTACGAAAACATAGACCAACTCGAATTGTTATCCAACATTTTATTTTAAAGCTCATGAAAATACTCAGCATCTTTTTTAGTTTATTTCTGTTTGTTTCCCTGCAGGCGCAACAGGATGTACCAGCCATAAAAAGCGATGAAAGCACTACGACTCATCATAATATCATCAAGTTTGGTTCTTCCATAAGAGCTGAAATTTACAGTGTTCGTTACGGTTATGATTACGCGGGATACTATTATAATGACGTGGATGATTACGAAGGAGGCTACAATGTACCTGTTTTTGTTTCCTTCGAACACATCTGGGAGTTGAAAAACCAAACGGCAATGGCTATCGAGCCTATGGCAGGAGTTTCTTTCAGAAAAAACCTGACCAGTATCTACGTAGGAGCTGAGTTCAAATACTACTGGACCAATAAGGGATGGTGGCGGATGGGAATTTCGGTTAATCCTGCGTATTCATATGGGACTACGAATACTTCCCGATGGGTAAATATGGACAACGGCAATTACCAGGAACTGAAGGATATGAAAGTTCATTACCATATTGTCAGTTTCGATCCGGGGATCATTCCTTTTCAGTTCCGAATTAAAAACTCCCCTTTGGTTATCGAAAGTATGTTCAGCCTGATTGGTGTGAACCTGGTTACACGGACCACCGAAAAATTTCAGGTAGATGAAGATACCTACCAACGAATCAGCAGCTTTGATGTACGCCCATATCTTTTCAAATTTGAGCTGAAAGTTGGCTTTGTACTCCCATAAGCGGGTATTTTGGTAATCTGTGCTTTTATTCCGACTTTTGTTTACCATTAACAGAACGGGATGCACAACACGGTTTTCATTTTTTTGCTCGTTACAGCTGCCCTCATTTTTATTTTGTTCGTTTATGCAGGCATTGTTTCCCTGTACGAAAAAGAAAAAAGAGCGGGCTCCCGTTTTTTCTCTCTTGCACTGCTTCTCCCACTCCTCTACTTACTGATTGTTTTTATTTCGTTCCCGTATCAGCAGGTTATTGCGGTTATCCTGCTGTTTTTAACCTACGGAAGTGGTTTGGTTATGTTGATCCCGACAGGTAAGAACAAACAATTCAGAGATCCTGTACCAACTACACAAATTGATGAACGTGACACCATGTTCTCGCGGAACGAACTGATACCGGGCACCGATGCCTTCAAAGCCTATTACCACCGCAAACCCGAACACAAAAAACCCGATGATAATTTCCGTGAAAAAGCCGGATTACTGCAGCCGGGAACAAGCCAGTATCACCCGGCAGCTTTTGCTTCGGCCAACGCCAGTTTTGAAACTATTGAAGCGCTCAGAGACAAGGTCAACGGGCCGGTAAACTCAAAGAAAACCGCTGTCAGCGCTGAAGAAATAAGCCATTACATTAAAAGCTGGGCAAAAAAGCTGGGGGCCATTGACTGCGGTATCACGGAATTAAAAGAATATCACCTTTACTCCGTCGGTGGGCGGCAGGAACGGCGCGACAAAACGATTGTAAATACTCACAAATATGCTATTGCCATTACGGTGGAAATGAGTAAAGAGATGCTGAGCACAGCGCCGGCAGCGCCGGTGGTGATGGAATCGGGACAACAATACCTCGCTTCGGGTGTGATCGCCTTGCAGATGGCCACCTTCATCCGGAACCTGGGGTACGAAGCCCGTGCCCACATTGATGGAAATTATGAAGTGGTGTGTCCGTTGGTAGCCCGCGATGCCGGACTGGGCGAACTCGGGCGCATGGGACTGCTGATGACACCCCGCTTAGGACCGCGAGTGCGTATTTCGGTTGTAACAACGAACCTGCCACTGGTAACGGATGAACCGCTGAATGACTACTCCGTCACCGATTTCTGCACCATCTGTAAAAAATGTGCCGATGCCTGCCCGAGCCAGGCTATATCATTTGCACCGCAGGAAGAGATCAACGGCGTTAAAAGATGGCAGATCAACCAGGAGGCCTGTTTCACTCTGTGGTGCACTCTGGGAACCGACTGCGGGCGGTGCATCAGTGTTTGCCCCTACGCGCACCCGGATAATTTATTGCATAACATCGTCAGAACAGGGATACGCAATTCTTCCCTGTTCAGAAAACTGGCATTGTGGATGGATGATTACTTTTACGGACGAAAACCGGCACCCGCTCCTTTACCGGATTGGGTGAATGTTCCTCCTGTTTCAGACAATTAAATCTTTGGCAAACATTTTGCAACCTGACAACAAAACGAAAACATATGAAACAGATAAAACTGCCGTTCGCATTCCTCATACTTCTGGTAGGCATGGTAACATTATCATGCAGTAAAAAAGATATATACATCCATCTAACCGATACGAAATGGGAAGTGGTGAAAATAAAAAAGGATGGCGAATCAGCTTACACAAAAACAGACGAAAGTTACCTGCTCATATTCACCAATGAAAACACATTCACCATCAATCTGGATGTGAACAATTGTTTTGGTTCTTATGAGATTATAAGCAGCGGGGACATTGAGATCAGCCCTTTGGGTTGTACAGAGGTTTGCTGCGACTCTGAGTTTGCTATGGAACTGGCCAGATTGCTGCCCAAAATGACTTCCTACTACGGACAGGGAGATGAACTGATACTGGAAGGGGTAGGAAAAATAATCCTGAAAGAAAAATAGACATTATATTTAACATGAAATATCTGATTCCTGTTCTTTTAATTATTTTATTTTCCTGTCAGTCAAAACCGGGCTTTGGCCCTGAGACAGCCAAAAAGGAGATCCGCGCCATTCTTACGGAACAGCAAAAAGCCTGGAACCGTAACGACATTGAAACTTACATGCAAGGGTATTACAAAAGCGATTCTTTACGTTTTGCTTCGGGTGGGCATGTGTCGTATGGCTGGGAAACCACGCTCAACAGGTACAAAAAAGGATATCCTGATAAAGCCGCGATGGGTACATTAACTTTTTCAAAGATCGATATTAAAATGCTTTCAGAAACCTCTGCGCTGGTTTTTGGCAAATGGGAATTGGAGCGCGCCGGCGATCATCCGTGGGGATTGTTCACGCTTATTTTCCGGAAAGCCCCCTGCGGGTGGCGCATTGTGCATGATCATACCTCATCAGACAAATAAATTTGTACCCGATGACATTGCTGTTGTCAGACCAACGACAACGAAAATTATGATGATCACAAAATAAAAAGCGATTAATGAGATGATCATAATTCCAATGAATTTGAAATGTTTTTTCAGGAAGCGGAAGGCAGAGGTCAGGTGCGCCTCATCCCTCACGAGTAAAGCATTGCTTATCTCTTTGGAAAATTTGTATAAATAATAGGCGGGGAAGAAATAAACAACGGCAAGGGCGATGTATACGATTCCTATGAGGCCAAATGGAAAATCAGGCTTGTCAGGTAATTCAGCAAAAACGTCAATCACTGAAAATAATACACTCACCATTATTCCTACCAGCAATAAAAAACCGGCACCAATAAACCCAAGGATCGCTAAAAAATAAGCCCATTTCTTTGCTTCTTTAAGAAAACCAACCGACTGATCTGATAATACAAATGGTTCCATAATCGATAATTTTGACAAATTGTTTCTTTTGCTATATAACGATGACTTCTCGCTCCAGGCTTATACCAAATCTTTTAATCACGCTGGCGTTGATTTTTTTGGAAAACTGTAAAATTTCCTTTCCACTGGCGTTGTCGTAATTAACCAGGATGAGGGCTTGCTTTTCGTAAACCCCGACATCTCCGGTCCTTTTTCCTTTCCACCCACATTGCTCGATGAGCCAACCCGCTGCCAGTTTTACTTTATTTCCGGTTTGCGGATAATAGGGCATGTCAGGATATTTCTGCTTCAGCTTGTCTGCTATCTCCTTTTCAATTACAGGATTCTTAAAAAAACTTCCGGCATTCTTCAGTAAGTCTGGATCTGGTAATTTTTTGTTACGAATCTGTTTTATAGTTTCGCTTACCTCTTTTATGGTTATCCCCTTTTCTTCCCTTCCTTTAAATATTTCTTTCAACGGTGCATACGACAGGTTCAAACGTGGCTTTTTCGAGAGACGAAATGTAACACTGACGATAAAATATGTTCCTCTTTCCTTAGTTTTGAAAATACTGGATCGGTAACCAAAGTCGCACTCTTTTTTGTTAAAGACCCTCAGCTTTCCGGTATTCATATCGAATGCTTCAAGGCTTTCAATTACATCTTTTACCTCAACTCCATAAGCACCAATATTCTGAATGGGTGCAGCCCCTACTTTTCCGGGGATCAGACAAAGATTTTCCATGCCCCAGAAGCCTTTTTC
>QMPO01000193.1 GCA_003648625.1 Bacteroidota bacterium | reverse complement strand
TGCTGAGCGGGCTGCTAACCAGGCATTGTCCGGTTTGGAAGTGGCAAACCCTGTTGAAGTGAGTCCTGATGTTCTGGCCAACGGGAAAGCGCATTTTGATATCTTTTGTATTGACTGCCACGGTGCATCAGGCAAAGGGGATGGCTATCTGTTTACAAGTGGTCTGTTTCCGGCAAAACCCACATCGCTTGTTGATGCCTATGTTCAGGATAAACCCGACGGCGAAATTTATTATGTGATCACCTATGGTTCCATCTCCGGATTGATGGGGCCCCACGGTTCGCAGATTCAGCCAACCGACAGATGGAGTGTTGTTCACTACCTCAGAGAACTGGCGAAATAATATTATTTGACAACGATTAAATCAACATAAAATGGAAAAACAATTAAAGGTCGGCAGTGGATTTAAAACAGTAATGTATATCCTCATTGCTTTTGGCCTCATAACTGTCATCATTGGGTTCGTTACCGGTGATCATGTAAGGACATGGGCAAATCTGTTGTTAAACAACTACTATTTTATGTCGGTAGCACTGGGGGCCTCTTTCTGGCTGGCTATACAGGCGATCACACAATCGGGATGGTCGGCAGGATTTATCAGGATACCACAGGCCATGAGCAATTACCTGATCGTTTCGTTTGTCTTGTGGGGTTTTATGTTTTTCGGTCTCCACGACCTCTACCACTGGACGCATCATGATGTGGTAATGACTGACCCTATATTGTTGCATAAAGAACCTTATCTGAACATCCCCTTCTTTGCAATACGTTATGTGCTTTTCTTTGGTTTGTGGATTTACCTCACACAACGCATTAAAAAACTCTCGCTTGAAGAAGATAAATTCGGGGGGCTTACCTATTTTAATAAAATTGAATTCACTTCAAAAGTATTTATATTCGTGTTTGCGATCACATTCTCTTTATTTGCCATCGACTGGCTGATGTCGCTTGATCCACACTGGTACAGTACTATTTATGCAGTAAAAAAATTCATTATGGCTTTCTACCACGGAGCAGTGGTCATAACGGCAATAGTTATTATTCTTAACAAACTGGGGTACTTCCCGTTTCTCAACAAAACACACCTGGGCGACTTCGGGCGTTACATCTTTGCTTTAAGTATTATCTGGGGATATATCTGGTTATCGCAGTACCTGCTTATTTGGTATGCCAACATACCTGAAGAAACCGTTTATTATGTTCCAAGGATTCTGCAGGAATATAAAAACTTCTTCTATCTCGAACTTATTGTCAACTGGCTTTTCCCGTTCTTATTCCTCATGTGGAATCGTGTAGCTAAAAATGCGAACGCGTTGCTTTTTGCAGCTATTGTTCTGATGGGCGGCCAATGGATCGAGCTGTATATGTCCATCATGCCGGATACAGCCGATGCACACAATATTACATATATTGAAATTGGTACTTTTATTGGTTATCTGGCCCTGTTTGCGCTGGTAGTAGCCTGGTCGCTTTCGCGCATGCCACTAATTGCCAAAAATCATCCGTATCTTTCGGAAAGCATTGAACATCATTAAAATACAGATATTAATAAATCCACAAGTCCTGCTTTTTAGAGCAGGACTTTTTTTTGTGGTATATCCTGCATAATAGTTAACTTCGGTGGGTTGTTTAAAGTTGTCAGTTGGAAAATAAATCGATTCAGCGCCAGATTATTCAGTTGCTCAACATCTTCAGTGTAGATGTGGTTGTTGGCAGCATTATGATGGGGCTGTATGCCACCAGGATACTTCGTGTGCAAGACCCCCTTTGGTGGTATCTTGTTCTGGCATTGTCTGTTTGGGTAATGTACACGGCTGATCACTTGCTGGATGCCGTGCAGGGAAAAGAGGATACAACAATAGAGCGTCACGCAATACATTTCAAGTACCGGAAACGAATTATTCCTGTCTGGATCGGTGCTGCACTTGCTGCGGGAGCCATCGCTATTTACAAACTGGATGATGAAATAATTTATGCCGGATTGATCCTTGGGTTGCTCGTCTGTATTTATTTTATCCTCCTGTATTATAACCGGAAGAGGCGCCCATGGCTTTTGCAAAAAGAGCTTTTTATTGCTCTTGTTTATGTGGGTGGTATCTGGCTGGCTCCTCTTGTATGGCATGCAACAAGGCCATCATCTGTTGTATTACTGATTATAATAAATATGGTGCTCCTGGCCTGGGCAGAAGGCATTGTTGTTTCGTGGTACGAACGGCAGGAGGATTTGCAGAACAGCCACACATCTTTCACCACTCTTTTTGGCAGAAAAGCTGCTAAAATGTTTGTGCTTATAATACTGGCCTTTGTTGTGCTAACCGCTGGTTACCATTCGCTTTTTTCTTCCTTCGAAGCTACCCTTAAGGTGGCAAGTGGTATACAACTTATAATGGCTTTCATGCTTGCTGCCCTGCTTTTCTTTCCTGACCGTTTCCGTCAGAATCAGTTATACAGGTATCTGGGTGAACTGAGCTTTTGGCTTCCGGGATTGATTTTACTGGCATAAAACCGCACTTCCGAACTGATTTATTTTGTAACCAGTTGCAGATAAATTGCGTACTATCAAAAGAACTTCTTATTTTTGAGTTAAATTCAACAATTGATGCCTCTTTTTATCCAAATCAGGTTACTTGACTTCATCGATGTTTTCCTCGTAGCGGTATTGCTGTTTGTGCTTTACCGTATGCTGAAAGGAACAAGGGCCATTGGTATTATTGTGGGTCTGGTGGGTTTGTTTATGTTCTGGAAGATTTTCGACGCACTCCATATGGAGCTTCTGTCGCAAATACTCGGGGCATTTATAAGTGTGGGGCTGGTAGCACTTATCATTATCTTCCAGCCAGAGATAAGGCAGTTTTTACTGGCATTGGGCCGACCAAAGATTATCAACAAATACGGTACACGACTTCCGTTCTTAACCGCACTATTCCACGAAAAGTATGAGCTGGACCTGGATGCCATCGTAGCGGCATGCCGGCATATGTCGGAACATTATACAGGTGCATTAATTGTGCTGACACGCCGTAATGAACTCTACAATTACGTGAGTACAGGGCAGCTTGTTGAAGCTAAAATATCTTCTGCCCTGCTGGAAAATATATTTTTCAAAAACAGTCCGCTGCACGATGGTGCCGTTATCATTACGGGTAACCGGATCAAAGCGGCTTCCGTTATATTGCCTATAACAAAAAAGAAAGTCACCAAGCGGGCAGGATTACGCCACAGAGCTGCTATAGGCATTACTGAAACATCTGACGCAGTAGCTATTGTTGTTTCGGAAGAAACAGGCAGAATATCATACAGTGTTGATGGAGAAATTGATTTTGATGTGGATGCGGCCGTACTTCAGATGAGGCTGAATATGGACATGGGTCTGAAGGGACAGGAAAAGGAATAGCATTACATCCACATATCTTTCAAGGCAATCAGAAAGCGGGTAAAAGTTCCTGCTATATAAAATAGTCTACAACAGCCGATTTTTCCGTTTTTCCTTCCAGATAATCCAGTACCTTTTTATGCTCAGGATGCACGCGGTACGCATTCAAGCCGTTTTCATCGTCAAAATCTGCTGTCAGTACAATATCGAAGGCTGACGGCCGTGTGCTGATATTCAAGCCTACTTCCATGCCTTTCAGCTCGGGTATTTTATCCAACAGATTATCCAACAGGTTTTTTAAATGCGCAGCTACTTCATCTTTGTCAGAGCTGTCAGAGAATTTAAATAGTACAATATGCCGTAACATAAGCGGTTGTTTTAAAAAAGGAAAAGCCCATTAGAAACTAACAGGCTTTTCAAATTATTCATCAATATCTATTTGATCACTTCAGCCATCTTTTTACCAATGTCGGCTGGTGAATCAACTACATAAACGCCACATTCTCTTAGAATTGCTTTTTTGGCGTCTGCCGTATCTGATTTTCCTCCGATGATGGCACCGGCATGTCCCATGGTACGTCCCGGAGGAGCTGTGGCACCGGCAATAAAACCAACAACAGGCTTTGTGCCGTGTTCTTTAATGTAGTATGCTGCATCAGCTTCCATATTTCCGCCAATTTCACCGATCATGACAATGCCCTCGGTTTCGGGATCGTTCATGAACAATTCCACAGCTTCTTTGGTAGTTGTTCCAATAATCGGGTCGCCACCAATACCGATAGCTGTAGTCTGTCCCAATCCTTCTTTTGTTAACTGGTCAACAGCTTCATAAGTAAGGGTTCCTGAGCGGGAAACAATACCTACCCTGCCCTTTTCATGAATAAAGCCGGGCATAATGCCCACTTTGGCTTCTCCCGGTGTGATAACACCCGGACAGTTAGGCCCGACCAAACGGGTGTCTTTATCTTTCAGGTATTCTTTCACCTTGATCATGTCGGCTGTGGGAATCCCTTCGGTAATACAGACAATTACACCGATTCCTGCTTCAGCGGCTTCCATAATGGCATCAGCGGCAAAAGCCGGTGGCACAAAAATTACCGAAACATTGGCTCCGGCATTATCTACTGCATCTTTTACCGTATTAAAAACAGGTTTGTCAAGGTGTGTCTGCCCGCCTTTACCAGGCGTTACCCCCCCTACTACATTGGTGCCGTACTCAATCATCTGCGTGGCATGAAAAGTCCCTTCACTACCGGTGAATCCCTGGACAATTACTTTTGAATCTTTGTTGACTAAAACGCTCATTTATATCTTTTTTTGATTGTTATATTATAACAGGGGCCAAAGGTAACACCTTTTATAATTCTGTGAAAAATATATGTTAATTTTGTTCTACTAAATTTGTATAAAATGAGCTACTCCCATTCTTTTGCTACTAAAAACGACACCATCTGTGCCGTGGCCACTCCTCCCGGCACCGGAGCTATTGCCATTGTAAGAATGTCAGGGCCGGAAAGCCTTGACATTGCCTTTAAACTTTTCACCCCTTTTCAGGATAACCTGAAGAAGAACCAGGTGAAAAGTCACCACATGTATTACGGACAGATCAGGTCGGAGAAAGAACTTGTTGATGAAGTGCTGTTCACATATTTTAAATCGCCCCACTCCTATACCGGCGAAGACTCTGTTGAGCTATCATGCCACGGTTCGGAATTTATACAGCAAAAAATCGTTGAGCTGTTGATCAAACACGGAGCTCGTTTTGCCGAGCCCGGTGAATACACGCTACGGGCATTTTTGAACGGAAAACTTGACCTGTCGCAGGCAGAAGCCGTTGCCGACCTGATCGCTTCCCAGTCCCGCTCGGCACACCGGATGGCATTGAACCAGATGCGCGGTGGCTTTTCGGAAAAGATAAAAGAACTCAGGGATAAACTCCTTCAGTTTACATCCCTCATTGAACTGGAACTCGATTTCAGTGAAGAAGATGTGGAGTTTGCCGACAGGGCAGCGCTGACCGACCTGCTGGACGAGCTGCAACAGGAACTTAACTTTCTGGCATCCTCATTTAAAGTAGGCAATGTGCTGAAGACCGGCATTCCTGTGGCCATCATCGGAAAGCCGAATGTGGGCAAATCTACGCTGCTGAATGCCATCCTAAACGAAGAAAAAGCAATTGTGTCGGACATACCCGGCACTACGCGTGATGCGATCGAAGACACCATTATTATCGATGGTTACCGCTTCCGGTTTATCGATACAGCCGGTTTGCGCCAGGCACAGGACGCTATCGAAGATATCGGTATCGGCAGGACGTATGACAAAATTGAACAGGCCACCATCATCCTGTATGTTTGTGATATCAGTGA
>QMPO01000192.1 GCA_003648625.1 Bacteroidota bacterium | reverse complement strand
CCGTTGCAGTGAACTGTGATCAGGGCCCCACTCGCCGGTGACAGGGTTCAGGTGCAGTACCTGGGTTTCTTCACTGCCGTCACTGCCGCTTTGCCAGGGGAACATAGCGCCTTCATAGCCATACTCACGGGCATAGGCGCGTGCACTGTCGAGCCGGCGGTAACGATACATCAGCAGGGAACGTGCCACTTCGGGGAAATGGATATCGTAAAACGGCAAAATGAAGAGTTCATCCCAGAAAATATGGCCACGGTAGGCCTCTCCGTGAAGACCGCGTGCCGTAACGCTGGCATCCAGTTTGACGTTGTGTGGTGAAGCTGAAACCATCAGATGGTAGATATGCATCCGCAACAACTTCTGTGAGATGCGGTCTCCTTCAATACGGATGTCAGCCTTTTGCCAGATACTTTCCCAAACTTTAGCGCTGTCTTCCAGCAACATGTCAAAAGAGGGAGCCTGGTCAGCAGCTTTGATGGCCAGCTCACAAATGTTTGTGTCACCGAATTGTGATGTATAGATACTGACAATCTTTTGCAGTTCAACAGTTTCCCCTTTTCGGGCGTTGTGATCAATTATTGTATAGACAATACCCTCATCTGTCAATACACGAGAATCAATTGCCTGTTCTTTCCCATTTATACGAAATTGTAAACGTGCCGCCTCGGCGATTTCGATTTTCGACTGTGTTGTACGCACTTTCAGGCAGGAAATGTTTTCTCCTTCGCTGTGTTCCAAAGGTTCCAGGTGCTGCTGGTTAAGGGAATTGTATCTATCGACACCCTCATTTGTGATTGTACCGTCCAGCGAGCTGCAAAAACTCATCTGGCCTGAATAGTTAAGCGGAGTTATCCGGTATTTAATAGCTGCCAGATTTCTTTCTGTCATGCTGGCCATGCGGTACGATTCAATTTTTGTTTTTCGTCCTTCATCATCTGTAACAATCATGATTCTAGACACCAAACCGCTACGGAAATCCAACTTCCGGCTGATCTCATTAATAGTAACCTCATCAGGGCTGAACCAGTTTTCATCTTCAATTTTAAAACCGATTTTTAACCAATTCGGTATGTTGACAAAATCTTCATTCACAACATCTTTTCCTGCCACTGATGTCGTTAGTCGGTTGTAAAGGCCGGCAACATAGGTTCCCGGATAATGGGCTTTCCCGGCTGTTGTTTCTTCCATTGCCCCGCGGGTGCCAAAAAAACCATTTCCGACAGTTAAGAGGGCTTCGCGCGACTTTTCCTTTTCCGGATCGTAATCGTGAAAAGCTATTTGCCAGTTGTCGTTTTCGATTCCCTTTTTAAACCAGTTGTCGAAATCCTCTATCGTTAGTTCTCCCATGTCTTCAACTACTATATCGGCACCGTTGGCTTTTAATGTCTGGATGTTGTCTTCGCGGGCCAAGCCGAGTACCAGTCCGAAATTTCCATTTTTTCCGGCCTGCACTCCCGAAGTGGCATCTTCCACAACAATGGCCTTGTACGGTTCAACGCCGAGGTTTTTGGCTGCCGTTACAAAAATATCCGGGGCGGGTTTGCCATTCAGACCCAGTTCGGCCGAAACAACCCCGTCAACACGGGTTTCGATAAAGTGCATCAGCTCTGCTGCCGTCAGTACGGCTTCGGCATTTTTGCTGGAGGAAGCCACGCCAATATGAACGCCATCCTCTTTCAGTTGTTCCAGCAGTTTTACCGTAGTGGGATATACTTCAACACCTTCTTTCTGAAGCACTTCATTAAATGCTTTGTTTTTTCTGTTGCCCAGCCCGCAAACAGTTTCCTGATCTGGTGTGTCATCCGGTGTTCCAAAAACTAATTCAATATTTCTTGACATAAGGAAAGATTTTACCCCATCATAACGCGGTTTTCCGTCCACGTAATGCAGGTAGTCTTCCGAGGTGAATTCTTTAAACGGTTCTCCGAATTTTTCTTCCCGTTTAAGGAGATAATCGTCAAACATTTTCTTCCATGCATGGCTGTGTGTGGCAGCAGTTTTGGTAATAACTCCGTCAAGGTCGAAGATCACGGCATCAAAAGGATGTTTTGGCATAATTTCGGTTTTTCAGATGCAAAGGTCGTAATAATTAAGCGTATTTCAGATAGTTGCAACCACCAGAAAAGGGAAATATTATACCGCTTGGGTAAGCAGGCATAATTTGTTTGAATACAATCGTTTGCGGAAGAAAGAACTGCAAGGTTTTCTGCCTGTCCGGTGCAGCAGGGACTCGTGCCGTTTTTTTACATTTCACAAACTTCATCAGCCCGAAGATTTCATATATTTGAAACGAAAGACAAAAAATAAAAATGTTATAATTGAATAGTTTGGGCGGGTTAAAAGGCACGCGTCTCCACCTGTGGGGCTTTGCGTAAGAGTTGCGCATATTGGGGCCGGGGACACTGACAACTAAATTTTTTACAAACAGTTAATATTTATTACTTTTGTTGTACTTAAATCATTGAAGAATATGACCACCATCACTATCGAAAACGGCGAAAAACTACGGAAAACAAAATTCCGGACAGCCAAAGAATTGTATATTTATTTGCGCAATAAACTATCTCCTGTTTCCATTTATCTGGTTGACGATGAGGAAATACCGGAGAGTATTCTGAAGAATATTGAAAAAGCCGAACAGGAAGGTGAAGACGATGCGATAGATTTTAAAGGATGAAAGTACGCGAAAAACCAAAAGTTATCAAGTATCTTAAATCGCACCAACTCATCAAATCTTATCTTAAAGCCAAAGGGTATATCGAAGCCGGATTGTATGAGCTGGTTGATTTACGAAAACGACAACCCAAAAGCCAAAACAAATTTTATTTTAGGGTAACCCAGAAATACCGTGCTTTTGGATATGTCAACAAAAACAAAGAACTTATCGTTACTGAAATTTCAGACCATCAATGAACCATTTTACGGCCAGCCTTTCCCCTGGTTTAAGTTTGCAACTTAAACCGGTTAATTATTCAAAGTCTTAGATTTAACAAAAAAACAATACTTAATTTCATCATATAATCGTCTCCTCCCATAGGCGAGTCGGAAGCCCGGCCATTACGGTAGGAATGCACGCCGGCAGGATGAACTTGTAATCGTGCTGTCATTCTTTTAACGCCATATCCAGGATCTTTATTCTCGGTTTCAGCCATTGTCCATCTGCCGGCGATTGCTGAATTTTATGCACTAAGTCCATCCCTTTGATCACTTTTCCGAAAGCGGCAAAACCCTGGCCGTCGGGATTGCGTTTGCCGCCGTAATCCAGCGATGGTTGATCACCGATGCAGATAAAGAATTCACCGGTGGCCGTACCCGGTTTGTTACGCGCCATAGAAATCACACCGTCTTTGTGCAGGATGCCGGTCTGTTTCGTCGTCTCGTGTTTGATAGGCGGCAGGGCCTGCGGGTGGTTGTCGTCGTACAATCCTCCTTGGATCACTTCGATTTTGATATTGTTATCGGGCTGGTTGTCCATCGTTACCGTGCGGTAGAAGGTGGCGCCTTTAAACCGGCCTTCTTTAACATAACGTAAAAAGTTGGCAACGGTAACCGGTGCTTTGTCAGGATAGAGTTCCACGACAATCTCCCTTTTTTCGGTTTTGATGAGTACTTGTGGATGATGAGGTGCACATCCGGCCAATAAGAAAACAGCCAGGGTAAGGGATAAAAACAGTTTTTTCATACAGCTAAACTACCAAAAACCAGCCAAACCCGTACGGTTCGAAATACATCTCCTGCCTTTCGGTATCCATTTGAAAACCTTCGTCATGCAATACGATCAGGTGATTATTTTGGAAAAGGTTTTTCAAACTCTGCGACTGTGATGATAAATTATTCACCACAAACACTTTCTCGTGTTCAGTTTCGCGTTCGTAGGCCAGGAATTGATCCGGAACATCCAGAAACTTTGTTGTTCCCCTGCCGAAAACTTTTACCGAACGGCGGGCATCCAGCATGGCCGAAATGGTTTTGAATACCCGGCTGTGGAAGTTCTCTTCGTCTTTCAGGTCTTTTTCCAGTTGCGGCCAGTCGATACGACCCCGCACCAGAAAACGGGTGTCGTCTTTTCCGGTCAGTTTTATTTGCTCCTTGTAATATGCCTCATCGTTTAGTTTACCGAATTCATCACCGTAATACACAACAGGAGTGCCGGTCAGGGTCAGCATAAGCGAATAAGCCAGTGCTATTTTATCAGGGTTTCGTTGCATCAGTTCCGAAAGCCGTGCCGAGATACCTTCGCCTACCCTGAAATCCCACTCAGGTTGGAGGCAATAGTTCTCATGAATGAATTTCCGGTCTTCTTCCGACACATACACCAGCTCTAAACTCAGCTCGTCGTGTACCCTGAGAAAAGTAAACCACTGGGCACTTTCCGGGATCTCCGGTGTGACGGCAGGACTCAGCGTTTCTTTAACCGGCGAAGCACTTTCCGCAGCGATGGTTTTGAACATCATCGGCATCAGCGGGAAGTGGTAAGCGGCATGGCATTCATCACCGTCACCGAGGTATTTGACCACTTCGTTGGGTTTCTGACACGCCTCTGCCAGTAGCAAAGTGCCGGGTTTTACATAATCCAGTACTGCCCTGAAAAATTTAACAATGACATGTGTATTGTCGAGGTTTTCACAACTTGTACCTTCTTCTTTCCACAGGTACGGAATGGCATCGGCCCTGAAACCGTCGACACCCAGATTTTGCCAGTAAAGCAGGTTCTCGCTCATCATAAACAGCACTTCCGGGTTGCGGTAGTTCCAGTCGGGCTGAAAGTTGAAAAACCGGTGAAAATAATACCATTCATCGCCGTTGGGTTCCCAGTTGCTATCTTCAATACCTTTAAACAACAGGCGGGCATCACCGTAAAGAGAGGTATCTTTGCTCCAGATGAAATAATCACGATGCGGACTCTTTACTGATTTCCTTGCTTCCTGAAAAAAAGGATGCTCATCGGAACAATGGTTAATGGCAATGTCGAAGATGACATTGATGCCGCGCTGATGCGCCTCCTGCAGGAAATTACCGAATATTTCTTCCTGACGGTCAGTTTCTATGGGTGGCTCCAAGCCCAGAAGATCGGCCCGGATACGATCATAATTCCGAATATCAAAACCAGCATCCCGCATAGGCGAATCAAGAATGGGGAGCAGCCAGAGACAATTAACGCCCAGGTTTTGTAAATAATCGAGCTTTGAGGTCAACCCGTAAAAATCCTTATTGAATAGATCTACATACAGTGAATAAACCACGGCATCTTTGTACCAGTAAGCATTGGATGAAGGACTTGCCGCATTATACTTTTCCTTTATTTTATCTAAAAAAGCCTGTAATTTTTCCACTGGTTCCTGCGGATACAGTGTGTTCCAATACGAAAATAACAGTCCTTTTTTATCCATGCTTTTTTAATAATATCGTAAGACAAAAATAACTATAAGTTGCTATGGATTGGCTGTTCTGAGACTTGGCGTTTGTGAACGCTTATCTGCACCTGCATACTTCTATCCGAAACACTAACTAAAACGATTGCGAAAAGGCTTACCGGAACATGTTCATTAGTTTAAAACAATAAATAGGGCAAAACGTTTGTAATTCAGAAATACCAAATGTTTTTATATTATTTTTGGTAGTTGCTTGACATTAAAATCCGTTTCTATGAACAGAATGCGCTTTTTTATTACTGCTTTAGTAATAACCCTTGCATTACAGGTACAGGCCAAAAAACCCAGGGTTGAACGTATAGACCCACCGGCTTGGTGGACTGGCATGAAAAACCCTGATCTTCAACTGATGGTTTATGGTAAAAACATTGCCGAAACAACGCCTGAAATAACTTATAACGGG
>QMPO01000191.1 GCA_003648625.1 Bacteroidota bacterium | reverse complement strand
TTGAAGTGCTTGACCAGCCAGTTCGATGGCCTCGGGTTTCCCTTGCCTGTTCATGGCATCGGCTATGTTCAGGTTAGTAATAACAATACCAGTTTTTTCATTGAGCTTTTGAAATATGGAAAGAGCACGTCTTAACGAAAACTCGGCTTCAGTATATCTCCCCATTTCAATAAGTGTAGCTCCGATAGATTTTTCTGAGCCGGCAATATGACGATCCATTTTTAACTCCGAACGGATTTTTAATGCTTGTCTGGAAAAGATTAAAGAGGTGTCCAGCGAGCCTTTTGATTTATAGGCAGCGGCAATAGAGGTTAATGCATTTGCAACCCCAACTTTGTTACCAGTTTCTTTTGCTATAGACAGGCCTTCCTCAAAGTACTTCATCGCCTTATCAACAGCCCCTCTGTCGAGCAACGTTATCCCAATTTCCAGATAACAGGTGGTCATTCTTTTTTTGTTGTCTGTTTGTTTGGATAATTCAATAGATTCTGTAAACATTTCGATGGCAGATACATAATCACCGGTTATGCGCAAACTAAACGCTTTAGCCATATACCAAAAGGAGAGGGCATCAATGTCACCACTGGTTTCCAGTGGTTTTTTTGCTTTGTTGAGGTATATGTTAGCCAATCGGAAGTTAGATTTGTAATAATATACCCGGCCCTGCCACATCAGACTTTTGCCGATACCTTCGGTATAATCCAGACTAGTGGAAATCGTATAGGCTTCCTGCAAATACATCAGTGCTTTGTCGTTTTCCATACTGCAATACTGCTCACCCAATCTGAGCAACACATTTACTTTGGCCGTATCATCCTGCATCTCTGAAACACGCCTTTCCAGCTCAGCAAAATTATCATTTGCGTAAGATTTGTGTATGCTGCTAATAATGAAAAATGATAAAAATAATATGCAAGCAGAATTGCAGAATGTAGTCAATACCAATTTGGTAAATCGTTTCATTGAAGCCCGGGTAGAAAGTTAATAAGTAGGGTATTACAAATTTAAAAAAATTGTAACAGCAATTCTCCTTTTGCAAAAAAATAGGTTGTTGTTGCAATCCTGAAAAATATGCTACGCTCAGATATGTTTGTGATGAATAAACACAAATAAAAAAACCGCTCTCATGAGCGGTTGCCTCTTTTTTCTCTATCAGTAAAAGTCTTTACCTTGTAATCTGATCTTTATCCGTAATATTCTTCAGATTATCAAAATCAGCGTTGGCATTAAAATCAATCCACTCCTGGGGAGCCTCATCATCCGGAAGGATTGCTTCTTCGGGACATTCGCTTTCGCAAGCTGAACAATCAGTGCAATCATCAGGGTTAATAACCAGCATATCATCTAATTCGTAAAAGCAATCGGCTGGGCATACTTCAACACAGTCACCGTGCTTGGTTCCTTTACAAGCTTCTGTTACTACTCGTGCCATAATAACTTATTTTTAAAGTTATCATTTAATGTTCTTGTAAATGTACGGCTAAAACAAAAAGTATTTTAATAAATTGTAATATCGGGGGGTAATATTAAAAGAAAGGTTATTCTAATAAAAATTCCCTGCGGCCAAAGCTGCAGGGAAAAGGGAATGAGAAAAATACCGTTGCCGGAATTTGTAGCAGGATAAGTTAAAATTAGTTATTGATTATCCCGTAGTTGCCAGCCTGACATGTAAGAACCGTATCTGCTATACACTTTATTGGCTGGTTTCATGGTCGATCCTTTAATAATCTTCATCTAATGTTATCAAGATATTTAGATAATTAAAGATGGATAAAATATTACTTGTGATTAGTTTTTTATGCAGCGGATGGAAAACCCGACTTTTTTATTGTCACTATGTATTGGAGCTCCACCCTGGTTGCTATACAGGATCATATTAGATGCCCTCAGGTTGTCCTGTTCCGTGGCCGACCAAAAATTAGTCGTTTCTTTGAGGCTTTGAAATTGCCCTTCAATCAACCTTTCACCGGAACCCCTGGCTGAGAAACCGGTTTCGTTCGTATTTGAATTGGGTTCTTCCCAATATGTACTCCCTGTCTCTTTCAATTTCCACCCTACGCCGCCACCAACAAAACCGACTAATTCTTCAAATTCGGCTTTCGAAGGCAAATGCCAACCATCTGGACACGCACCCTGAACACCGCTGGGGTTTCCATTGCTTGAAGAAGCACCGTGCATAGCGGCATTCCAGTTATATAACCGGCCCCAGGTGGCGACATTGCTTTCGTTGTTATTGTATGCCCAAACGCTATCAATGGGTGTGCCGTCAGCATAATGTAACGAGCGTAAGTTTTGTTTCAGCCAGGTTTGGCTGCCTATAGTAACTGTTTCATACGTATTACCATCATAGTCGGTAACATCACCACCACTGCCACCACCGGTTAAAACAACATATTGGTCACCGATGTAAAGTGTGTCGTTGGAATAATTTACATAAATAGAAGCCGTATAGAGCGAATAGGGAACTGATACAAATTGAGTGGTGCCCATATCAATGTAATTGCTCCCTCCGGCAGGATCAATGGCAACATTTAAAAAGTATTTGTCGGCACCCCAGTTGATGTCTGCAAAAGTGCCTGATAGCGGATTTCCTTCCCCGATGTTGACCGTAAATACACCGATGGCATTGGATACAGGGGTGAAACTTTCGGAATAAATAGTTGTACCGTTGGCATTGCCTGACCGGATGGAGAGTTTCAGCCCGATGGGTGAATTGGTGATAGCTGTCCCATCACTGTTGCGGGCTACTGCCTGGTAATTGAAACTTTGCGGAGCCTGAGCCAGCATGGTTTCAAAAATAAAAAATACGAATAGAAATAAGTTAATCTTTTTCATGGATAATTAGATTTTTAGGATTATTGTTTTATAAATTTTTTATTGATGATTTGCTGATTGTCAAGTACAACCGTTACGGTATAGAAACCTGTTGTTAATTTTTCCAGATTGATCAGCAATGAGTTTTGAGTAAAATCAGATTGTAAGACAATTCTTCCCTGTAGGTCTCTGATTATAGCATTTACAGGATTTCTCTGCGCGTGTTGAAGATGCAGGTTTAATAGCATTGTTGCGGGATTCGGATAAACAACCAGGCTGCTTTCTTTTATGAGATCTTCTCCGATGCCGGTGTTCGGATCAGCACCCTGAATGAACCCCTGCGTTAATAAATAATTTGCGGTTGTAAGCGATTTGGTTGTTATCTCCCCAACGGTAAAATCAATTGACAAACCCGAAGAGGTGAAGGTGTTGCCACTACTGCCTACAACAGCCGGTGTAAGCTCTTGTGCTAATATGCCGCCGGAGAGTATAATGGCCAAAAACAGCGACATGCCTGTCAGCAGCGATTTATGAAAAATTCTGGGACTTACGTTTTTCATGGTATTTTAATTTATATGATTAATGTATCGATATATGCATGCTTATTTTTTAATAAACTTTTTAGTTGTACATATCCCTTGCTCATTTTTGATCCTCAGCATGTAGACTCCGGATGATAGCTTGCTGATATCTGCTGTAAACTCGTTGACTCCCGTCTTTTTGAGTTGAGCCAACTGTTTTCCTGAAAGATTAATTATGAAAATCTCCGAAATATTACCATCTGTTTTTGCATGAATTATTTTGCTGACAGGATTGGGGAATATACTAAGTTGTAGCATGGGATTATCGTCTGTACCAACGACATCGGTGCTGTAGGTAACCGTTGATCCGCTTATGGTGGACGAAATACTGATGATAGGATAGTGCGATGTGGCAGAGTACCACTCATAGTTGGTTTCGGTGTAGGTGTTTGCATAAACAAAATTGCCCATCATCCATACCGAATCGGTGTATACATACAGCGATTTTACCCGCAAAGTATTTGGATAGTTTCCCGAAGGAGTCGAAACGCTGCCCCATGCATCCGCTGTAACGGTAACAGTACCTCTTTCATGAGTTACCATGCCTCCTGAAAGTGTATAGGAGGAGAAATAATTGTCGGTAAAACTATTATTATATGAAAACGGATATTGCATCAATTTGACAGCATCTGTATAATGGATGAAATATTCATTCTCTCCACCGGGGTCGAATCCTATACCCACATTTTTTAGCGCTGGTGAAGATATTTGCGTGTAATTGTAAGATTCAGATGAACCTACGATGTGAAATGCATGGGTTGATTCTTGAAATTCACTGGCAAATGGTGTTGTTTCCGGGTTGACAACAGTTATGGTTGTGGAAAATGTCGGAGTAATGTACGAAAAATCCCAACTCTGATTATTCCCGGCATCGCCCGGGTCGAATGATCCCAAAGCTCCCGAAAGGTTATATGTATCTCCAATGAGGGGTGAATTTCCACTGTGCGTGATGACTGGTTGTGCTGTTGCACGAAATGACAGTAGGATAACAAGGACTGACAAAAGGTAATTTTTTTTCATGGGTAATTAATTTTTGATGTGAATAGATGCTTCTTATTTTTCATCAGAATATTTTTTAATAATCTTTGTTAGTGCCTCTTTCTGATGTCTGATTTTTTCTTTTAATATAGCAATATCATCTTCCTTATTCTTTTTTTTCTTTTTTTGTCTTTCGACCGCATTCGTTTTTTGCTTTTTCATATCCTGAAAATCTGATTCCGGATGACATACCAAAAGTATTTTTACAGAAGAAGGTTTGCAACTTTTCAGGGTAAGCTAAAAGTTTCAGATATAGTTTCAAAAAGTCACAATTTCTTTAACGCGTTGTTATTAAGAAAGATAGCTAATAAACGAATGTGTAGCGGGCCTATTTGTTACTGGTCGCAGACAGGGATAATTTTTGCTGTTCAGAGGAATAACAAATCTCTAAGAAAAGACGGAAGATGGCTGGCTGAAAACTTTCGATTACTTATATCTGCATCAAAAAAGGCACCAGCTTGTCGTCGGATGACAATCCTAATTTTTTACGGAGGCGATAACGTGTGGTTTTGATTCCACCTTCTGATTTGAAAGTGATCGCAGCAATTTCTTTCGTGGTCAGGTTCAGTTTCAGCAAGGCCGCTGTTTTTATTTCCGTGGCCGACAGGTCAGGACAAATTTTTAATAATTTATCGTAGAAATCGGAGTGGATGTTCTTGAAGATTTTGTCAAACTCACTCCAGATATTCTGCTTGTTATGATTTTCGAGTTCGCGGATAATATCCTTAATGGGTTTGGTTACTTCCGGATTTTCTTTTAAAGAATGATTCAGATTCTCCAGTTTTTCAATGATACTGGAAATAGCATCATTATAACGAAGCATTTCGAGTGCTTTAGACGCCAACTCACGGTTTTTGGATTCGAGTTGTTCTTCAAGCAACTGCTTTTCTTTATTAGTAAGCTCATTTTCCTGGATGTGGATGATCTTTTCCTGTTCCAGCAGTTTTTGCTGACGTTTAAAAGCTGTTGACTTATACCTGAACATAAAAAACAACAGGAATATAACGATCAGGAATACGACCAGTAAGACAATGAGCAGAATGTTCCTGTTCCGTTCCACTTTGGCCCTTTCCTGCAACAGGGCAATGTCCCTGTCCTTCTTTTCCGACTGGAATTTAGTTTCCACCTCTGCCAGCATGCGCTCCTTCTCAGCAGTAAACAAGCTGTCTTTTATTGCTTCGTGTTTTTTTTGATATTCAAAAGCTTTCGCATAATCGAGATTGCCGGCATAAAAATCAGATAATTTATCGTAAACATAACTTAGCAGGTTGGGATTATTAATTTCTTTGGCCGCTTGAAGTGCTTGACCAGCCAGTTCGATGGCCTCGGGTTTCCCTTGCCTGTTCATGGCATCGGCTATGTTCAGGTTAGTAATAACAATACCAGTTTTTTCATTGAGCTTTTGAAATATGGAAAG
>QMPO01000190.1 GCA_003648625.1 Bacteroidota bacterium | reverse complement strand
GAACTATGACGGAAACAAAATTACCAAAGAGTTTATGGAGGGAGCAAGGGATATATTATCGGCAGCACTGGTCGTTGGTCTGGCAGGAGGAATTCTCGTCATTCTGGAAGACGGAAAGATCATCGATACAATCTTACATGGTGTTTCCACATCAATGAAAGGAATGGGTAAACTGGGAACCGTGAGCGTGATGTATGTGATACAGACATTTATCAACATAATTATTCCGTCGGGTTCTGCCAAAGCTGCACTTACCATGCCGGTAATGGCACCGTTCTCCGATCTGGTTAATCTCTCGCGGCAGGCAACGGTTATGGCTTTTCAGTTTGGCGATGGTTTTACCAACATGATCACACCGACTTCAGGTGTATTGATCGGAGTTTTGGGAGTTGCTAAAATTCCTTACGACAAATGGATAAAATGGATTGCTCCGTTTATGCTGATACTCATCATTCTTGGATGGCTGTTGTTGATACCAACCGTGACCATGCAATTGGACGGGTTTTAGCAGATCATTTAGCACCCAGACAAATATCCAGTCCCATGGCACGTTGAATTAACGGGTG
This sequence comes from Bacteroidota bacterium, assembly GCA_003648625.1. Lineage (GTDB taxonomy): Bacteria > Bacteroidota > Bacteroidia > Bacteroidales > F082 > UBA4459. Next base: position 5,323 of record QMPO01000190.1, on the reverse strand, counting down.
CCCTTTGGGTACCAAACGGACTTTGTCTCCCACTTCTCTTAGTGGAATGTCAGCTATATGATCTCCTTTCCGTATAACCATTTTACCGTAGTCTTCTTTGGCAATCAGTTCAACGGCATGGGCACCGAAACTTGTGGCCAGCAATCTGTCATAAGGAGACGGGCTTCCTCCACGCTGAATGTAGCCGAGGATTGTTTTTCGGGTTTCAATACCGGTTCCCTTTTCAATCTGTTCGGCAATATATGATGCGGCGGAATCTTGCTTGTGTTTTTTAATTCCTTCGGCTACAACAACAATTGAATAAGGCTTTTTCTTGCTGGCCCTTTCCAGCAAATATTCGTTCACCCTCTTCATACTGTATTCAAGCTCCGGAATAAGGATCACGTCACCACCACCAGCCATTCCTGCATAAAGGGTAAGCCATCCGGCATGATGTCCCATCACCTCAATCACCATAATACGCTTGTGTGAGTTAGCAGTAGAATGTAACCGGTCGATAGCATCGGTAGCAATCCAGAGGGCCGAATCAAAACCAAAAGTTTCGTCGGTACCCCAAACATCGTTGTCAATAGTTTTTGGAATGCCAATGATGTTCAATCCATGTTCAACAAGCCCGGTGGCGGTTCTTTGCGTACCGTTTCCACCGATACAAACCAGGCAATCCAGGCCCAACTCGTCATAATGTTCTTTGATCAGTTTGGGTTTGTCAATGGATAAATGACCGGTTTTCTTAAATGGTTTTTCCCTTGAAGTGCCTAAAATCGTGCCTCCTACAGTAAGTATTCCTGATAACATTTTTTCTTCCAACGGAATGTAATCTTTGTTGATCAACCCTAAAAAGCCTGAAGAAATACCAATCACTTCCATATTGTATTTAACGATAGCTGTTTTGCCTACGCCCCTTATAGCAGCATTCAGTCCGGGACAGTCGCCTCCTGCTGTAAGGATGCCTATACGTTTGGGTTTTTTGGTCATTGTTTTTTAGTTTAAAGCTATGATGATTGACGTTGTTTACAGTTTTCGCAATAAAATTAATCAAAAAGACATTCAATTCAGTGCATTCAGTTATACAACCGGATTTACAAACCAGGTTTGAAGATCATGTGCTTATTAATCAGGGAAAAATTTATTTATAAAGTGTCTTGTCCCGTTTATCTGATTCCGAAAGCCGGAATTTCCCGAAAAGAACAACCTGGGCAGCTTTTTAGCATCTGCACGATCGATTTTAAAAACTTCCTTAAAACTGGTTACTACCGTCTTAAACCCGGATTGGCTTATAAACGCCAATTCTCTTTCAGAAACTTCCTCTTTTGAGCCAAATGGAAAAGCAAAATGATGAATGGTTTTTTTTAGTTTTTCCGTAAGTTGTCGCCTGGATTCAACTATTTCATGAATCATTTGTTCCTTCTTTAAGATGGACAGGTTGAGATGATTTAAGGTGTGACATCCAATGGTAACTAACGGATCATCTGACAGCTCTTTTATTTCTTCCCAGCTCATTGCACGAAGCAGCTCTTTATCGGGAACAGTATTTTCTTCACCAAACAAACCTCTTACAGATTCGATTTTATCGGATGTAAGATTATTTATAATAATGCGCCGTGCTGTATGAAAAGCTAAATGCTTGTCTTTGTCCGAAGAGCAGTTAAGTCTGGTCACATTTTTATTTGTCGGATCTTCAACTTCAATAAATTTATTAGCCACAACCAGGTTCTCAAGGTAATACCACCACATGTTTGCTCTCCCTTCGGGGAAGCTGTTACTGACGTATATTGTAAATGGAATTTTATACTTAAGGAAAACAGGATAAGCGAAATGATAATTATCACCATAGCCGTCATCCAACGTAAAAGCCACAAACTTTTTTATGCCACTTTTTAATTGAATTACTTCGTAAAGTTCGTCCATACTTAAAAAAGTATAGCCTGATTTAATGTAATGATTGATTAACTTTTCGAGATATTCAGGAGTTGCTTCAAGCTCTTCAACTGTTTTGAGCCTTTTCGTTTTTGACTTTGGCCGTACGCGGTGCAACATTAAAATATGACCATCTCCCCGGTACCAATAGGTAACCGGAAAGCCATGCAACGGATACAAACTGGCTTTAACAAACTTCTTTAACAGAATTTTTGTCCTGATCATTGGCTTCATATAAAAGGAACATTTTAAGAAGGGGCCATCTCAACATTATAACAGGCCTTAAACCTGTAATAATTCGTCCATTGTAAGCTGCCATTGTTCAAAGCTAAAATTTTCGTTAACAATTTTCTTAGAATTAGCTCCCATTTTAGTTCGTTCCTTTTTATTATTAATTAAATAGAGCAGCTTCGTCACATAAGCATCTATGTCATCGGCTGCACAGATAAATCCATTATTATTATTAATGACAGACTCAACATTTCCTCCTGCGTCAGACACAACGCAGGGAAGACCATAAAACATGGCCTCTAATATGCTGATCGAATGATTTTCTGAAAGACTGGGATGAAAATATATATCTGTTTCTTTAAGCAATTGGCAGACATCGTTTGTATAGCCAACAAATTTGATCTGTTCTTTAACCTCAGGGACTATCAATGAAATACACTCTTCATAATATTCTTTGTCCATACAAGGCCCTGCCCATGTGAATTCGACACTTTTCGTTGACGTATGGCTAATAACTTTATTGGCTACCTGAATCCAAAGCTTCGTATTCTTATAATCTCTGATTTGCCCTAAGGTGGTTATTTTTATTTTGCTTTCCTCCTTTGTTGTTAATTCTTTAATATCCTCGTCAGATCTAAGATGAGGTGTATTGTATATTCTTTTTACAAAACCCTGACTTTTATTTGTCAGCCATTGTTGCTTAATGAATTCTTTGGCACAATCGGATACGGTTATGAGTGATTTATTTCTTTTTGGAAGAAGACGAAGAAATTGCTTTAGAGAAATCCCCCATTTTTTAAATTGTCTTGGAAATGAGTGAACGACATATATGGTTTTCTTCGGAAACAACAGCCCCCCCATCCAGTGAACAGGCGTATTTGGAGAAATGATTATTAGATTGGGATTTAGTCTGATAACGATTGGTAACAGGATAAAAAATTCGAGTACGAGATTTACCGGAGGTTTATGTAAATATTTTTTAGTGACACAAGGTATATCTTTAGAAATTAATTGATAATTAAAAGCAATACTATGTTGAATTAGTTCACGATCTACGTGCTCTTTGACAACAAAGAGAAATACGCGCGCATTTTTTTTGGACAGATACTCAAGAAGATATAATAAATAGTTACCGACTCCCGATCCTTGCATATAATAAGCAATAACCAGTACTTTTTTATGATGCATCGGGATAGTATTAAAATTTATACACTAAAGTTAAACAAAATTCATTAAACACGGGACTTTCGGATGAATCTCATTATTCTCAAAATATATTAAACAACCGTAAGATTTTATGGCTGGGTTTTATCGCTTCAAATGACAGAGTTGTTTTTTTATTCCTCTCTTAACAGTACTCGTTCGTTACACCTTCAGCTTTTCACCTTCCGTTTTGGCAATAACCACGGCTCCGCAACTGTCGCTCCACACATTGGTAGCTGTACGGAACATATCCAGAATTCTGTCAACGGCAAGAATAAGACCCACACCTTCGAGCGGAAGGCCCACTGCAGTAAGTATGACGGTGATCATCACCAACCCGGCCATTGGGATGGCAGCTGCACCAATAGAAGCCAGCAAAGCAGTAAGCACAATGATCAGTTGCTGCAGAAAATTCAGATCAACACCATAAGCCTGGGCAATAAATATAGCTGCGACGCATTCGTACAAAGCGGTTCCGTCCATATTGACTGTGGCGCCAAGGGGCAAAGTAAAACTACTGATCTTATTCGACACACCGGATTTCTCTTCTACAGCCTGCATGGTCAACGGGAGTGTGGCTCCCGACGACGAGGTTGAAAAAGCAGTCAAAAGGGGCGTTGTCATATTCTTGAAATGTTTCAATGGCTTAGCCCTCCCGATAAATTTTACTATCAGCGGTAAAGTGATGGTGGCATGAATGGCCAGTGCCAGAATGACTGTCAGCATATAAAGCCCCATACTGGAAACAAGGCCAGCTAAATCATCCTGATCGGCAACGGTTTTGGCAACGATTCCGAATATACCCAGGGGTGTGAATTTGATGACAAACAGGGTTATTTTCATCATTACCTCAAAAATAGAGGTGAAGAAGTCTTGCATTACCTGCCGGTGTTTTTGGGCAACCTTGGTGATGAAAAACCCAAAAAGCAGAGCAAAAAAGATAATGGAGAGCATTTCGTTGTTCACCATAGCCCGGAATATATTGTCAGGAATAATACCGGTGATGATCTCTGTGAATGATTTCTGTTTTTCGACAAGTCCTTCAACCTGTTGTACAAATTGAATGTTAGCCCCTACTCCGGGTTTGAAGATGTTTACCAATATCTGCCCGGTAACAATAGCAAAAACACTTGTAACTACGTAATACAGCATGGTTTTCAACCCAAGCCTTCCCAGGTTGCTTCCTGAGCCAATACTGGTAATCCCTGAAATCAGCGAGGAGAGGATCAGCGGGATGATCAGCATTTTTAAAGCACGGATAAACAAATCCCCCATCCAGCTGATATAAGAAACCGGAGGATTGTAATAAGATGCTTTGATGATAGCAGCTTTATAGGGTGCTGTTTTTTCTTCGGGTAGTTTGTCCAGATCGCTCAAAAATTCCGACAGGGTGTTGTATTGTCTCCCTTCCAGTACCGTTAGTTCCTGCTGAACTACCAGCGGAACATAATTCCTCGTTAATATTTTGTATGATTTTTCATTCAGCTGGTACGAAGTAGGGAAACTAAGTCCATAAATGATAGCGATAATCAAAGCAAACAGGATTTGCCAGTGCAAGGCAATCTTTCGCATAATTTCATATGTTGAATAGAAATCAAAAATAGGAAAAAATAAAGCTAATTGCGGTCTGTTACCATCAATTGATGCAAAATTGCCAGATAAAATAAAGAAAGCTATCTTTGTAAGAGTTCAAAGTGTAAATAATTCAGGCAACCATTAATCACAACTTTCAATACACGATGAAATTTTTTTCAATTACACTGATTTTCTTTTTATTGTTTTTTAATGCAACAGGGCAGTATCAAAATGTAATGATAAGCAATGAAGACTTTCCTGAAGAGCCATCCATCACTATGAACCCCAGAAATCCTGACCAGTTAGTTGCAGGGGCCAATCTGAATAATTATTATGTATCGAATGACGGAGGTTACTCATGGACTCGTGGCCCCCTGGTTTCGCAACAATACAATGT
>QMPO01000189.1 GCA_003648625.1 Bacteroidota bacterium | reverse complement strand
GATTACGATTATATGGTTATTGGCCACATGGGTGATGAACTGATCGTTCAGACAAATGACCATGCACCGAAAGGAAAAGTTATCAAAATTGATATGGCCAACCCTGCCCCGGAATATTGGCTGGATCTGATCCCGGAAAAAGAGGATGTGCTGGAGATGTCTGGAATAATAGGAGGGAAGATATATACCCAATATCTGAAAAACGCCAGCAACAGGGCTTATTTTTATACACTGGAAGGTGATTTTGACCGGGAACTTGAACTGCCTGGTATCGGTACCATTACTGAAATCAATGGAGAAAAGAATGATCATGTTGCTTTTTATGGTTTTTCTTCGTTTACGGTTCCTTCAAATATTTACACATATAATGTAGAAGAAGGAACTTCGGAATTGTATAAGAAATCGGAATTAGACTTTAACGGAGACGACTACGAAACACATCAGGTTTTTTTTGAAAGTAAAGACGGGACACAAGTGCCCATGTTCCTTGTACATAAAAAAGGACTGAAACGCGATGGTAACAATCCGGTACTTATGTATGGTTACGGTGGGTTTAACATTAGCCTGACTCCCGGTTTCCGTATCAGCCGGATGGCTTTTCTGGAACAAGGCGGTATGTTTGTGATGGTCAATCTGAGGGGAGGTGGTGAATATGGTGAAGCCTGGCATAAAGCGGGTATGAAAATGAACAAGCAAAATGTATTTGACGACTTCATATATGCGGCTAAATACCTGATTAAAGAAAAATATACATCCAGTGAAAAACTGGCCATAATAGGTGGCTCGAACGGAGGCTTGCTGGTAGGGGCCTGTATGACGCAGAAACCTGAATTGTTTCGTGTGGCCGTACCTATTGTTGGTGTAATGGATATGCTTCGTTACCATCGCTTCACCATTGGCTGGGCATGGGCTTCTGATTATGGCCGGAGTGATGAGAGCGAAGAAATGTTTCAATATCTTTTAAGTTATTCACCGCTGCACAACATAAAACAGGGAGTGGATTACCCGGCAACATTGGCTATTACAGCCGATCATGATGATCGTGTTGTGCCGGCGCATACGTTCAAATTTATGGCTACCCTGCAGGAGAAGAACAGTGGTAAAAACCCTGTTTTGATACGTATTGAGACCCGGGCAGGGCATGGAGCAGGAAAACCCACGTCGAAGCAAATTGAAGAAGCGGCAGATATCTATAGCTTCATAATGTTTAATCTGGGTATGAACCCTGAGTTTTAGTTTTACTTAACAATTTCTTAATATAGAATATTGAAAGTATATATGAACTTTTTATTAATTGCACCCGTAATCCAAAAACCCTGACAAAGTGGAAATATATTATTTAATTCTTATTATCTTACTGTTTATCCTTGCTGGCTCCGACCTTATTGTGGGTGTTAGCAATGACGCGGTGAACTTTCTGAACTCGGCCATTGGTTCAAAAGTAGCCTCGTTTAAGGTAATTATGGCGGTAGCTGCACTGGGCGTTTTGTTTGGTGCTGTCTTTTCAAGCGGTATGATGGAGGTGGCGCGAAAAGGCATTATGGACCCGCATATGTTTACATTCAGCGAGGTTATGATCATTTTCCTTGCGGTCATGATCACAGATGTTATTCTGCTGGATGTATACAATACAGCCGGTCTGCCTACCTCAACCACCGTTTCTATTGTGTTTGAATTGTTGGGTGCATCAGTTGCAATGGCCTCCATAAAAATACTCATGAGTGACGGAGGTGTTTCCCTGAGTGAATTTATCAATTCCTCGAAAGCATTAGCCATCATTTTCGGAATACTATTATCTGTTATTATTGCCTTCTCGGTAGGTGCAGTTATCCAATATTTTACACGGATGGCGTTCTCGTTCAATTTCAAAAAACGGATGAAATACATCGGGGCCATATGGGGAGGTGTTGCATTTACGGCAATGACCTATTTTCTGCTTATTAAAGGGGCGAAGGGCGCATCGTTCATGACAGATGATGTTAAGCACTGGATTGCTGATAACAGCAGCATGTTGATCCTGTACTCGTTTATCGGGTGGACTATTTTGTTACAATTACTTTTTTGGCTGTTCCGGTTAAACATTCTAAAGTTTATTGTTCTTGTAGGGACTTTTTCGCTGGCGATGGCATTTGCCGGCAACGACCTGGTGAACTTTATCGGTGTTCCGATTGCAGGATATAACTCGTATCAGCTGTTTATGGATTCGGGCGGTGGATCGCCCGATTCGTTTCTGATGGAAGGTCTGGCAGGTAAAGTTCCTACACCTATTGGTTTCTTGATACTGGCGGGTGTGGTTATGGTTATCACATTATACACTTCAAAAAAAGCCAGGTCTGTGGTGAAAACATCCCTGGATCTGAGCAGGCAGGAAGCAGGTGATGAACGTTTCAGACCAACATGGATGTCGAAAGTCCTTGTTCGTTCATCCATAAATATGTCCGGCAGTGTAAGGAAGATTGTTCCCAAAAAGATAAGGGACGGAGTAGCCAGACAATTTGCACCATATAAAGAACCAACCGAAGAAACCGATCCACCTTCCTTCGACCTGATCAGGGCTTCGGTGAATCTTACAGTTGCCAGTGTTCTGATTGCCTTTGGAACGTCACTAAAACTCCCCTTGTCAACAACTTATGTGACTTTTATGGTAGCCATGGGAACGTCACTTTCCGATAAGGCGTGGGACAGGGAAAGTGCTGTGTACAGAATTTCCGGTGTAATTGCTGTTATAGGAGGCTGGTTCCTGACAGCGGTAAGTGCTTTTACGGTAGCTTTTGGTTTTGTCTATATTTTCTTCTACGGGGGTAAGTTTGCCGTGTTTGCTTTGGTTTTATTAGCAGCTTATATTTTGTATCGTACGCATGTCCTTCATAAAAAGACGGAAGAAACCAAAGATGAAGATGCCCAGGTAGTACAAACTGTGACAGATGAAAATATTGCCGAAAAAACGAATAAAGGCATTGTTCGAAACATTGAGAAAATATCAGAAGAACTGCGAAGAACTTTTAGAGGTCTTGAGCATGAAGATATCAAAGAGCTTAAAAAGACGAAAAAAGAAATTCAAAAAATAACTTCCCGAACGAAATACCTGAAAGACCACATCAATGTGATTGTGGATAAGCTGAAAGAGGAGTCAGTTGATACTGCCTACTATTTCGTAACAACACTTGACTATATGAGGGAGATGTTGCACAGTATTACCTTCATTGTTAATCCGGCCTTTGATCATGTGGACAACAATCATAAACCGTTAATCCCAGATCAGATTGAAGAGTTAATGATGTTGGAAAAGATGATAGGCAAAATGATAGCTGTGGTTACACAGAGTATAGATAATCAGGATTTTGCAACACAGGAGGAATTACTTGCTATGGAGCAGGAATTACTGGATCAGATCAGGAAGGTGAATAAAAATCAGATTAAACGATTGAAAAATGCCGAGGTAGGTACAAAGAGCAGTATCCTGTTTTTAAATATAGTAAATGAGCTGAAGAATCTTTCCCTGCAGCTTGTTAACCTGTATAAATCGCAAAGGGATTTTATGGATTTTAAAAACGGAAATTGAGTTTAATCACGTTAAAGAAGATCATAAGTGGAGGGCAGTCAGGCGTTGACCGGGCTGCCCTTGATGTTGCCCTGAAATATAACATTTCCTGTGGTGGATGGTGCCCGAAAGGCAGAAGAGCGGAAGACGGGCCGATTGAAGAAAGATATCCGTTACAGGAAGCGGAAGATGAAAAATACGAGACCCGTACCCGATTAAATGTTTTGAGCAGTGACGCAACGCTGATCTTATTTCAAACCGTTCCCGACAAAGGTACTATACTAACAAAGGAATTAACTAAAGCATGCGCAAAACCTCTTCTGGAAGTTGATCTGAAGGAGTCCTGGAAATACACATTACAAAAAACCATGGGATGGCTGGAAAACCATCAGGTGAAAACGTTGAATATTGCCGGACCGCGTGAAAGCAACAGTCCGGGTGTTTATAGTACGGCATTCAGATTTCTGGAAAGGCTTGTCACTTTCGACATCAATTAAGCTTTTTTAGCCTCAACCAAACGCTCTTTCCCGTGCATGTCATGGTGGATATTGATTTTCGTGTACTTATACTTTTCTAACAAGTGAGCAACCTCAGGACCTTTGTGTTCGTTGATTTCAAAATATACCCTGCCTTTATTGGCTAAATGCAACCGATTGAATTCAAGAATAGCCTTATAGAAGATCAGCGGGTTTTCATCTTCAACAAAGAGTGCTGTCTCCGGTTCATATTCCAGTACGTTTTTTTGCATCAGTTTTTTGTCGCTTTGTGTTACGTATGGAGGATTGCTCACGATCACATCATAGACAGGAAGCGCAGCATACGAATCAGGATTAAGCACATCCATCCGTATTAAATCGATCTCCAGATGATGCTTCTGTGCATTTTGCACGGTAATTCTTAATGCTTCTGCAGAAATATCTGCTGCTGCTACAAGAGCTTTGGGGAGGTTTTTTTTAAGAGTCAGGGCAATACATCCGCTTCCCGTTCCAATATCAATAAGCCGGACCTGCTTATTTTTCTCATGCTCAACAATGAGCTGTACAAGTTCTTCAGTTTCGGGTCTGGGTATCAGTACCGATTCGTTTACCGCAAGTTTCAGGTCGAGAAAAGTAGTATGCCCTGTTATGTACTGAACGGGTTTGTGTTTGAGCAGTTCTTTAACCGCCTGGTGGAATTGCAGTATTTCCGACTCACTTAATCGTTTTTCTGGTTTCAATGCAATCCGGACCGGCGTTACCCCAAATAGATGCTCTGTTAAGATATGAACAAGTTGTTTGCTTTCAGCTTCTCCGTATACCTCTGATAGCATAACAACATACTGGTCCCTAAGTTCTTTTAGATTGTTGCTTTTCCACCTCATTGTTTTGCAATATTAACAAATCGTTGATAAGATTAAGTTTTCAAGGAAAAAATACTGTCACGAAAATTCTAATTTTGTTCAAGTCATTTTGAATATTAATGAAAAGATTAATCCTTCTAATTGCTTTACTATTCTTTTTCATTTTTAATGTTGATGCGCAAGACACGCCTCATTTTAAAACGTATTGGAAAAATGCATTGCATGTTGAGAGCATTGATGGTGACTTTAAAATTAAAATGGGTGGGCGTATTCAGTATGATGTTATGTTTATTAAAGAGGATGATACGCTTCATAACCGGTTTGACGGGAAGAACGGAGTTGAAATCAGAAGGGCTCGATTGTATACTTCGGGAACTTTATTCGGGAACGTTAAATTCAAGTTTCAGGTTGACTTTGCCCCGGCTAAGGTGGTTATTAAAGATGCGTACTTAATGCTGACAAAAATACCCGTTGTGGGTAATTTTCAGGCAGGAAACTTCAAGCAGCCTTTTGGAATGGAAATGCTTACAAGCTCCAAATACATGACCGAAATGGAACGACCACTGGCCAATCAGTTTGATCATGACCGTGATTTGGGATTTATGCTCTTTAATCAGCATCTGGATAAGCGTATTTCCTGGTATGCAGGCTATTTTGTACCATCTGATAATCTGGGAAAATATCTGGGAAATAAGTATCAGATAACGGGAAGAGTTTCGGGTTTACCACTTTATATAACCGACAATGGATACAAAATACTCAGTATTGATATTGCCTATTCATATCATTACGAAGATAATGACCAACTGGTTTTTAGGGTGCGTCCCGAGGCACATCTGGCACCAAAATACCTTACTTTGGATGTAGATGCTATCAACAACAGCCATCAGGGGAATGCAGGACTGCTTTTTGTGCTGGGATCATTTGCTTTTCAGACGGAATATACATTTGCCATTGCGCATCCCTCGGCGATATCAGTATTAGATAGAGACCAATATTATCTGGATGCTT
>QMPO01000188.1 GCA_003648625.1 Bacteroidota bacterium | reverse complement strand
CAGGGCAGCCACACTTATCGAACTGATGCACACAGCTACTTTAGTTCATGACGATGTTGTGGACGACTCATCGCAAAGACGGGGGCGTTTTTCAATCAATGCACTTTGGAAAAATAAAATTGCCGTTCTGGCAGGTGATTATCTGTTGTCGCGCGGACTGTTAGTCGCTTTGGAAAATAAAGATTATCACCTTCTGGAAATCGTCTCAGGCGCTGTGAAGGAAATGAGCGAAGGTGAGTTGTTACAGATTGAAAAAGCCCGGAAGCTGGATATTGAGGAGGCGATTTATTACGACATTATCCGGAAAAAGACAGCCACATTGCTGGCATCGTGTTTTGCAACAGGTGCCGCTTCGGCTTCGGATGGTGCCGATGTGAAAAAAATGTGGAATATAGGTGAACTGGCCGGTATGGCTTTCCAGATCAAGGACGACCTGTTTGACTTTTCCAAAGAGAACGCTACGGGCAAACCCACGGGTATCGATATTAAAGAAAAGAAAATGACCCTGCCGCTGATCTATGCTTTAAATAAAGTATCTGCCGGAGAAAAACGAAAGATAATCCGCATTGTAAAACACCACAACACCGACCATGAAAAAGTGGATTGGCTGGTCGACAAAGTTCTGGAGTCGGGGGGTATGGAATATGCCCGGAAAAAGATGCACGAGCTGACCGACTCAGCCATTAAATTGTTGCATGAATTCCCGGAAAATGAAGCGCGACAGGCACTCGAACAACTGATTGAATATTCGGTTGACCGGAAAAAATAAAAATCTTAGAACCTTCCAGTGTGCGCTCCAGACAGCTATTGGGATGGAAGTATTCGCTTTAAATTGTCCCTTAACTTTGATTTAGTTTGTCTTCACCACGCCAAAATGCCGGGTATCCTGTCCCTGACTGATCTTCAGGTAATAAATCCCGGCGCTTAACCCTGTTCCTCCGATAGTAATGTAATTGACATTTTGCGGTTGCGCGATGGTTCCTTTTCTTAGTTCCCTCCCGTATACATCAATCAGGCTATAAGCAACTGCTTCGTTCTGTTTTGTTGTAATTTCAACTTTAAATGAAGTTTTAAAAGGATTAGGATAAACAACGGCATCAAAGGTTTTGGCCATGTGCTGGTCGTTGACGGCGTTTACGCCATGCACCTGAATGCGAATTTCGCTGAACCCTGTACAGACACCACCCCAGTTGTTTTTGGCTGTCAGCAGAAGATAGCGCACTTCAACACCTCCGAAATCAGGACCGTTCACTCCTTCATAAGTGGTTATTCCGGGAGCCATTTCAATAGTGTATGTACCCAGTTCTTTCCATGTTGTTCCATCGGTTGAATAGTCAACGATCATTTCTCTTATCCCCCAGTCAAGGTTTTTGGGATTGTTGCTGTTCCAAATATGCACCTGTCCCAGTTCGTATTGATGTGCCAGATCATACATGATCCAGTGCGACGGGCCTCGTTCCGGGTTAGGATTTTCAGCTTCATCGCACGAAATCCACCCGTCAAACCACGTAGTGTTGTGCCTGTCAGGGAAGCACTGCGCAGTAGTTTCCCCAACTATAATCAGGCTTGCAAAGAGATATATTAATATTTTTTTCATCGTTCTGAGTTTTAAATATTGAGAAATCCGATGGGCGGAACACCCGAATTAATGTCGTAGAAATTAGCCAGATTTGGAAAAATGGAGCTTACATTTTCATTATCCACACCAAACCACATAGCTATTTCAGCCATATATTCATCGGTTGAAGTGGTAGGGATCAGGATTCCGTCTCCAATATCAAGCGGATTATCCAGTAGCAACGAAGGAAAAGAACCGAATATTTCGCGGCCTATTACAGGGCCTCCCATTACGATGGCATTTCCGCCCCAGGCGTGGTCGGTACCATTGCCGTTGGAGGTGAGAGTACGCCCGAAATCCGATATGGTAAAAGTAACCACATCGCCAATTGTCCCCAGTTCTTCCATCACACTGTTAAATTCAGCCAGCGCTTTGCTGACAATGGGGAGCATTTCCGCCTGGTTGTTCAACAGTTCATCATGATGGTCCCACCCGCTGCAGTCGATAAAGTAAATTTGTCTGTCGAAGCCCAGTATATCCCTTGCCGCAATTGATTTGGCAATCATGCGAAAGCTTTGCGACAGGTCGTTATCGGAAAAAGGAGTGTTAAATTCTGGTATTGAGTCGATGGCTTCCATAAACTCAAGGTTGGCATTGTTCGACTTTTTAATTGTACCGATATACGTTTGTTTGTAAATATCCGTATAAGGCGTATTCAGCATGGCATTGATGGCGCCTGTTCGAATCTGGTCGTAAGCCCAGTCGCCGCCATAACCCCAGATACCGGATCCACCGTGGCGGTCAATAACAAACTCGGTGATGATCTCTCCGTTCTCAAAAATATTACTGCCCGAAAGAGAAATATTCATCGAGATATTCTGGTTGGTGTTAACAGAATGTACCACATCGGCAATACGTCCTCCCCAGCCGATAGCTGACCGTTCATGTGGGTGCGCGGTTTGCCATTGCTGGATTTGATCAGCATGAGAAAACAAACCTAACGGAAGGTCGGCAGTACCGTTCCATATTTCTTCTTTTGTGGTTGGCCTGATCATAGTTCCCACGTTGCTGATAAACGACAGTTTTCCATCATTGAAAAGTCCGGCCATCTCCGGCATACCGGGATGAAGACCATATTCGTTACCATCTGACGTAACCGGTGTTACAGGAACCAGCTGACCTTGCGGGATGGCCAGATTCGAACGGGTTACAGCATACTCGTTGTACTCACTGTTACCACGGGGAATAAGCATATTAAACGAGTCGTTGCCCCCCGAGAGCAATAAACAAACCATAGCTTTGTAAGGTTCTCTGTTGGCTTTTCCCAATCCAAGGGCTGCCGAGCTTATCGCCCTGAGTGGTCCAGCCGGTGAAAGTAATGCCGATGCTCCCATAACGGAAAGGCCAGTTTGCCTGATAAATTTTCTGCGGGATATATTTTTTCTTTTCATTTTTCCACGTTTTTATTTTAAAACAGCATAATCGGGACTGATCATAAACAGATAGAGCGCCATCTTCACACGATACTCAAGATAATATGACCAAAGCACATCGTGTGTAATCTGATCGAGGGCTGTGTGAATAATGAAGCGGGTCTCAGCACTCAGATTGCCATGCGTAAGCAACACGTCCAGCTTGTTGATCAACACTTCAGGGTCTTTGGCCAGCGGTATCAACTGCGAAATATCCAGGGTTACGGCCGTGCCTACACTCTCCCATGTGTCCATCAGTACGCCCCACATTACCCAGTCGTCAACGACATTTATGTAACCCAGACTGGTAAGCGAATTATGAATTTGAAATTCAGGTCCGAAAAGATCCTGGTCGGCAATGGGGCCAACAGGCTGGTAGTCGGGCAAAAAGAAATTAAATACCGAAGGTGAAGCCAGAGGCAACTGGCCGGTTTTCCGCCAGAAATCATAACCGATGTTCCAGTAAACGCCATAGGGGCTGTTTTTATCCATGGCACGGCAAAAGTGGAAATACCTCATCATCGGTTCGCGCAGCTTTCCCTGTTGTGGATTGTTAATCCAGGTACATTCTCTGGCTTCCGGGTCCAGTAAAATGGCCTTTACCACAGCGCTCATATCACCTCGCTCTCCTTGTCCGTTATTGTTAAATGCTGCGGTAACCCTTGCAATGTATGCCGGTGTCGGGTTCGACTTAACCATATTCTGGATCAGACGCCGGGCCACAAACGGGCCCACATTAGGATGCATAAACAAGTGATGGATCGTTGCCTCTATATCAGCCATGCCTGCTTGTCCGGCAGGAATAACAAATCCGTTCAGTAAATGTTTTTCTCCCTGCTCATGCCATTCTTCGTACATGGCCATCGGAACCGTCATGTCGGTAATCCATTTACTTGTTCCGAACTCTGGTTCATCCTGCCATTCATTTTCAATGATAGCTCCCGCGCTGAGGCCGGTAAACACTTTGGCAAACTCTTTAATATCGTAAATATCATACGTAGGGACAGGGGTTCCGTTTCCATCAGTTTGCAGTGTACCATCCGGATTAAGTTTGTACAAGCCGATGGAGAACAATTGCATCACCTCGCGTGCAAAATTTTCATCGGGATGGATATTTTCCTCCGGAACGGCCTTTGGGTTGTTAAAATGACTCAGATAGATACCCATAGCCGGATGCAAGGCAACCTGAAGCAACATGTTCTCATAATTTCCCAGGGCATTGTCAATCAGTACATCGTAATAAGAAGCCTGTCCTTCTCCGAAATCATCAAGTGCGTCACTGTAGGAGATGACCAGTATTTCGCTCAAAGCCAGGGCAACTCGCTGACGGAGCACATCATCAGCCGTCATGTTTACCTGCCACCAACCGTATAAAAAATGTTGGGTGTAAGGCCAGTAAGCATAATCGCCCGGATTACCGCCGTCATCGATAAACCATTGCCGGGCCCGTTCAAAAATATCCCTTACGGTATCTAACAGCAGTGTCGGCGGAAGCTCTGATTGGTCATCAATCCATTCTTCAAAATCTACTTCAGCCACCTGCCTGATCATCTCAGGCGTCCCTCCTAAAGTTGCCTGGGCCAGAAAACGGGAAGCTTCCATCAGCTTTCCTTCAAGTCCTTTGCCGGTAATCGTGTTTTCGGCAAGAGCGACCTGCTCCCATCCCCAGGGCTGGTAGTTGCTACTGGCAGTAACGGTAATGCCATCTGAATGGCCACCACCCACATAATCTTCATAGATCTGTCCGAATGTCGCAGAATAGAATAACAGCAAAACAGGGAGTGCAAAAAAACGAAGTAAATAACGCATGTCTTGTTTGTTTAAATTAGAAATTGATAGCTAAAACAATGAGTTTTGCCATGTTGCTCAAGTACGAATATAGAAAAAATAATTCTTTTCTACATTTTTTAGGAGGAGATGGATGGCCTTTTACTAAGGAAAAACTACCTTGTTACGCTTTGTTTAACGTAAAAGAAAAAGTTGTCCCTTTTCCGTAATTACTCCTTACGGTAATCGTTTGCCGGTGGGCTTCAATGATGTGTTTTACTATAGCCAAACCCAGGCCTGATCCGCCTTTTTCACGTGAGCGGCTGTAATCTGTGCGGTAAAACCGTTCGAAAATACGCGGTAGATTTTCTTCCGGAATACCGATGCCGTTATCAGATACTTCCACCAGGTAATTGTTGTGGAAATCGTAAAAAGATATATCAATCTGATTATGTTTTTCGTCACCGTATTTTATCGCATTGTCGATAAGGTTGATCAGTACCTGACGTATTCTTCTTTTGTCGGCATAAACTTTGATATTCCTGAAGTGTGATTTTATATTGATCCCGGCTTTGAATTCTTCGGCTTTCATTTCCATAAAATCCATTACTTCCCGCGTGAGTTCCAGCAGGTCGAATGTTTCTTTTTTTAATTTCAGCTCGCCTGATTCAAGCTTGTTGATCTCTTCCAGGTCGTCCACAATGGCAATCATCCGGTTCACCGATTTTTTTGCTTTTTTCAGGAATTTAATGTTGATTTCCGGGTCGTCAATGCCGCCATCCAGAAGAGTGAGAATATATCCCTGAATGTTGAAAACAGGTGTTTTTAACTCGTGGGAGACATTGCCTACAAACTCCCGCCGGTATTTGGCCATCTGCTTCAACTCGTCAATTTCTTTTTCCTTTTCTTCGTTCCAATCGAGCACCACCTGATTCACCATCTCCAGTACATCTGCTGATTTTGATCTTTTTTTTAATTCTTCTTTTTTTCCGGGTTTGAGTCGTCCGATGGTTTTGTAAATAATCTTGATTTTCTGATAGATGAACTTCTCCAGCGAATAGTTGATGATAACAAACGAAACAACAAATACGACGACCAGTG
>QMPO01000187.1 GCA_003648625.1 Bacteroidota bacterium | reverse complement strand
TGCCGTCTGTTCCGGTTTTTTTTTCGAAATTCGTAACAAAGGAAAAACCACCACGGTATAATCGCCCGTAAATTCAGCTCTTGTTTTCTGCACCTGAAGAAGATTTTCCGGAACATCCGTCCCAAATAATTGCCGGCAGGCTGACTTTAAAGCCTCTTCAATCTTTTTTTCGATCATATACATAAAGTTGTACGCACAAAATTATAAAAACAAAGAAACCACCGACACATTTAAATTTGCTTTAAATAAGCTTCATGTTAATAATTTCACACACATATACGAGTAAAAAATTATACCTTTGCGGCGCACTGAATAAAATCAAAAAGTTTAACACAAAACATCAAAATAAATATGAAAAAAAATGTAATTATTATCGGAGCAGCCGGTAGGGATTTCCACAACTTCAACACATATTTCCGTGGAAATGAATTATACAATGTCGTTGCTTTCACAGCAGCACAGATCCCTGATATTGACGGCCGTAAATATCCGGCTGTTTTAGCTGGCGACTTGTATCCTGAAGGCATTCCTATTTATGACGAAGCAGATCTTCCAAAACTGATCGAAGAGTTAAATGTGGATGATTGTGTATTTGCATACAGCGATGTTCCTTATGAAAGAGTTATGGGCGTTTCGGCCATTGTCAATGCAGCAGGTGCTAACTTTATATTACTAGGTCCTGATGACACCATGGTTGAAAGCACAAAACCTGTAATTGCTGTGGGTGCTGTCAGAACCGGATGTGGTAAAAGCCAGACTTCAAGAAAAGTGATCGAGTACCTGATGGAGAAAGGGCTGAAAGTCGTAGCCATCCGTCACCCCATGCCTTATGGTGATCTGGCCCGTCAGGCCGTTCAGCGTTTTGCCACTATTGATGATCTGGCAAAGCACAAGTGTACTATCGAAGAAATGGAAGAATATGAGCCACATGTTGTTCGCGGCAATGTTATTTATGCCGGCGTTGACTATGAAGCTATTTTACGTGCCGCTGAGGAAGATCCGGATGGCTGTGATGTTATCCTGTGGGATGGTGGAAACAACGACTTCCCCTTCTATAAACCTGATCTGAATATGACCGTGGTTGACCCGCATCGTCCGGGCCATGAACTGAAATATTACCCGGGAGAGGTTACCCTGCGTATGGCAGATGTAGCTATTATTAATAAAATGGACACTGCTGCGCCTGAAGACATCCAGACGGTTCGCGAGAACATTGCCAAAGTGGCACCGGATGCCATCGTTGTTGATGCAGCTTCTCCGATAAAAGTAGATAACCCGGAAGTAATCAAAGGAAAAAGAGTTTTAGTAGTTGAGGACGGACCAACATTAACCCACGGTGAGATGAAACTTGGTGCTGGTACTGTTGCTGCCATGAAATACGGAGCAGCTGAGTTGATTGATCCAAGACCTTACACTGTTGGTAAACTTTCAGAAACATTCGAGATTTACCCCAATATCGGCACATTACTACCGGCTATGGGATATAGCGAACAACAGCTGAGAGACCTGGAAGCAACTATTAACAATACCAATTGTGACTCGGTTGTTATTGGAACACCCATTGATCTGCAAAGAATAATCAATATCAGTAAACCCAGCACACGTGTTTACTACGACTTGCAGGAAATCGGTTATCCGACACTGGAAGGTATCCTGAATGACTTTGTGAAAGAGCATAAACTGAAATAGTTATTCCTCCTTAGAAATTATTAAAGCCTCCTGAATGGAGGCTTTTTTTATATGGATAAAAATAATATTACAGAGTATATAAGACCAGCTGGAAGTAATGTTTTATTTTTGCTCTGTTTACTGTATAAACTATGAAATATAAAGATTATTATAAAATACTGGGCGTCGACAAAAATGCCACTGTGGATGAAATCAAAAAAGCATACAGGAAACTGGCAAGGAAATATCATCCCGATGTGAACCCGGACAACAAAGAGGCAGAACGTAAATTCAAGGAGATCAATGAAGCGAATGAAGTACTTAGTGACCCTAAAAAGCGAAAAAAATATGATGCATACGGGATGGACTGGGCTAAAGTCAGCGACGAGCAGCATGAAGCCTGGAACAAAGCCGGCGGATCTGGCAACAAAAGGCAATACCAAACAGGAGGAACAACAGATTTTGACATGGGAGATTTCTCAGACTTTTTCCAGTCGATGTTTGGTGGAGGATTTAGCAGCGGAAGATATACGCATCACAGAAGCCGGTCGATAAAAGGGCAGGATTACAAAGCTGAAATGCACCTGCCTCTCAGAATGGCTTATACCGACTCGAAACATACGCTTACAGTGAACGGGAAAAATATTCGCATCACTATTCCGGCAGGCATCAAAGACGGACAAGTAATTAAATTGAAAGGAAAAGGCGGGCCGGGGGTCAACGGTGGCGAAAACGGTGACCTGTTCATCACTATCCTGGTGGATGCTGATCCGGTTTATGAGCGGAAAGGTAATGATCTTTATATATCACACAGTATTGACTTATACATGGCATTACTGGGAGGCACCACCATTGTGAATACACTTGCCGGTAACGTAAGAGTTAAGATCAAACCCGAAACACAAAACGGCACTACGATGCGCCTGAAAGGAAAAGGTTTCCCGGTATATCGCAAGAAAGGTCAGCACGGAGACTTATATGTCCGGATTAATGTGAAGTTACCCACTCATTTAACGGAGAAAGAGAAAGAATTGATAAAAGAATTGGCAAAACTCAGATCAAAATAAAAAGCAATGGCACCAACAAAAAAATATATTCCCCTTCAGCAGCTTGCCAAATTTCACCAGGTATCTGTTGCACTGATTACAGAATTTGCTGATTTCGGTCTGATCGAGATCACTTATACAGAAAACACACCTTGTGTCCATAGCCATGATATGGAACGATGTGAAAGGGCTTTGCGACTTTATAAAGAGCTTGGCATAAATAAAGAAGGCATAGAGATTATTCTGGAGATGAGAGAACGCCAGGCTGAACTACAAGAAGAGCTGAGCCGGCTGAAACATATGCTTAAAAAATACGAAGAGAAAATATCATCTTTTTATTCCGACGATTTTCTTGACATGGAATAAATTTCCTTTACCAAAAGCGTTTTTAAAACAAAAGAGCCACCGGTGGTGACTCTCTTGCGAGCGGCAAATGGGACTCGAACCCACGACCCTCAGCTTGGGAAGCTGATGCTCTACCAACTGAGCTACTGCCGCTAATTACTATGCAATTTTAGTAATTTTTCCTGTATTTTATTTAAACTTTTTCATGTATTTCTTCAACGCATCTTTATGGATCGTAACCCCCATCATTTTCAACTTCACATATTCTTCACTGAAGAAATAATACCCAAACTCAGGGCTATCTTCACCTATATTTCTTGATCCTGAGCTGGAATCTTTAATCAGATACCACATTTTCCCTTCTTTATCTTTCAGATAGCCCACCATGTGCATACCATGATCATCGGTAGTGGTTTTGTTGGAAAACCTGAATTGACGAGCATTATCGTTGATGTAGACCGAAGGAATATCAAAATCGGGGATCAGTGCTGTGTTAGTTTCACGCGAAAATCCGGCTTCCGACACATCGCCGCCAATACTCATGGTGTATCCCTTTTCAATAGCATCATTGATCACTTCCATGTAAACATCCAGAGGGACATTGTAATAATCTTTGCTGTGCCACCAGTTATCAGGCACTTCATATTCCACCTGCTGCCAGAAAGGTTGCTGCAAATAGGAAAGGACTTCCACATAGTCGTCCATATTCAGCTGCAGGTAATCTTTCAAAAATGACTTGGGTGTATAGTGTTGTCCTTCGTAGTCGAACTCAGTGGGTGGCTCGCCCATGTAATAGTTCAGAATAGATTTGATGGTAGCAATTATTTCGTCCTCATTCCAGGCATTGGCTGCCTTTACACTTTCCAGGTATGTCCTCATCTCTTTCATCATTCCCGAATGATCGAAAAATTTACGTCCGCCAATTAAACCATCATAGACTGAGCGGGGAACAGCACCATATTTTTTATAGATCCTTGTTACCGCATTGGACTCCGAACCTTCGTCAAAAAGTGATTTTCCCCTTGTTTCAACATAGCCTTTGGCCTTTTCCACATATTCCCAGTAAACTGTGAACATCTCAGAGATCCTTACATCCTTGTCAAAAAGGCGATGCACTTCCGACTCGTAAAACGAGGTCGTGGAAAAACACCAGCAGGTGCCTGTATTTCCCTGCGAGATGGGGGGATTATGCCAGTAAGTGTGGTCTTTATAATCAACCACCTTGTTGGGCAAATCCAGACCCTCCTGATCCATCTGGAAATACTTGTGCTTTTTTACTTCTTTTTGCTTTTGCTGAACCGCATGTACATCTTTCAGAATAAAATTCTGATAATAACCGGGCTCGTACTCTTTGAACTTTGCTCTGTCTTTTCCGTCTTCCTGGGCATGGACAAAAGCAGCGGTGAGTACCATTACCGCTACTAAAGCAATCATTAACTTTTTCATTATTTTTTGGATTTAAATTAAATGGTCTTATCCACTCCGTAAATAAGCAACATCAAAACTAAATCAAATATCATTCGGGTTGTTAAAAACTCATGGAAAAATGACTTACTCTTTATCCGGATAATATAGTTTCCGATACTATTTTTGTACCCTAATATGACAATGATTTATTCAGCCGGGAACGGTATTCAGCTAATAGCGGTAATTAAAAATATTTTTCTTCTTACTTCAGACGGTTTTCCGTCTTTTTTTATGCCTGTGATATATGACCTTTAAAAAATACATTAAAGCAAAATTGATCCTGGAGGATGGAACAGAATTTACGGGATATTCATTCGGCTACGAAGGATCTGTTGCCGGTGAGATTGTTTTCAACACTGCCATGACAGGGTATCCGGAAAGCCTGACGGACCCCTCCTACCGTGGTCAGATTTTAGTACTTACCTACCCACTTGTGGGAAATTATGGTGTGCCGGCACAAACGATAAACAACAACATGCCGGAACATTTTGAGTCGGAACACATTCATATTGCAGCACTGATCATTTCTGACTACTCGGAAAAATACACCCATTGGAATGCAGCTAAGAGCCTGGGTAACTGGCTGAAAGAAGAAAAGGTTCCGGGATTATTCGGAATCGATACACGGAAATTGACCAAGATCATCCGGGAAAAAGGAGTCATGCTGGCCAAAATCGTTTTTGAAGAAGACATTCCCTTTTTCGATCCCAACCAAACCAATCTTGTGGATGAAGTTAGTATCCTGAAGAAAAAAACATATGGAAACGGAAAACACAAGATCCTGCTTATTGATTGCGGCGTAAAACTGAACATTATCCGATACCTGTTACGATTCGACACAACGGTCATCAGAGTACCGTGGGATTATGATTATTCAGGGGAGGACTATGACGGGCTCTTTATCTCCAACGGCCCCGGTAATCCGGTAATGTGTGTTCCAACAATCAACAACCTTAAAAATTCACTAAAAGATGACCGGCCGCTCTTTGGTATTTGCCTGGGACATCAGTTAACCGCACTGGCTTCCGGTGCCGAAACTTACAAACTAAAATTCGGACACCGGAGTCATAACCAACCCGTTTTGGAAACGGGCACCAACAAAGCTTACCTCACATCGCAGAATCACGGATATGCAGTTGCTAATGAAAGCATTCCGGATGATTGGTTCATCTATTTTGAGAACCTGAATGATGGCAGCAACGAAGGATTAAAACACAAATCGAAACCCATCTTCACAACTCAGTTTCATCCCGAGGCCTCTAGTGGACCGACGGATACGGCGTTTTTGTTTGAGGTCTTCATTAAAGAAATTGAAAAATGGAAGGAATAAAAAAAGTACTTTTATTAGGATCGGGAGCTCTAAAAATCGGTGAAG
>QMPO01000186.1 GCA_003648625.1 Bacteroidota bacterium | reverse complement strand
TAAAGGTCAGTTAATAGTTATCGAAATTTCGAACATGAAGAAAGGAATCTACTATTTGACAGTTCATTCAGATCAAAAATTGAAAACACTTAAATTGGTTTTATTGTAAATTATTTATCATGATTAAATTTTTCTTAAAATTAATATTTCTGATTTCATTAATTTCTGTTTTTTTTATTAGTTGTCACAAAGGTGGTGTTACCGGCGAATACTTGCTCACAGACGAAATGAAAGATCAGAATCCGTTTAATGGAGGTGAGCGATTATATTTTAGATCTGATAGCGGAGAGTTATTCATCTTATCCGGTACGGAAAACAGGTTAAATCAGATACATGAGGTTCCGGAAGGTAATGATACACGTTACTATTATTTATTGGAAACTGACCTTATGAGGTTTTCGTCTGAAAATCAAGTTTATTTTTGGATGGAGATGTATGGGCACTTACCACCACCTCCTCGGTATAGAGTTGATTTTGAGTATAGTGATAAAGGAAGAGAGTTTGAGTTTATTTTACCCTTAGACGTAAACACAACCCCGTTTGTTGACAGTATTTACATTATGAACCGGTGGTATTATAATGTATTTATTAATGAAAAAGAAAAAATAGATAATAAGGCTTTTAAACTGTACTATTCTACACAATTTGGGATATTAAAAATTGATTTTTCCGACAGCACAAGTTGGGAACTCGAAAGTATTGTGTGGTAAGACAACACCATTTGTATTGGCCTAAGTCTGCAATATAATAATCAGCATACCAGCTTGTAATTTTCATGCTTATGTAGATCACGGTTTAGATATATACCCTGTTTATTTCGAAAAAACGACAACTGATCCTTGCGGTAAGAAAAACTATACTGAACAATATTTAAAAGATACACAAATTTCTGATCAACTTGAATACTATAGATTGCAAACGAAAAAGTTAAAAAATATAGAGATGTATAATGAAAATGTTCAGATTTTATCTGATACAAAAGTTGATGGATTAACAGGTATGGATATTACAATTTTTCCAAATCCATCTTTTGGAACATTTTTTGTGCATTTTCCTGAAAATTATAACATACAAAAGCTTGAAATTTTCACTGCAGACGGAAAGAAAATACAAGAGGTTATAACTGAATTCAGTGAAAATCTTAAAATAAACCTTGGCAATTTTCAATCAGGTATTTATTATTTGAAAATAATAACAAAAAGTGGTGTTTATAACAGAAAACTAATTTTACAATAATGAATGGTAGAATTTTTAAAGTGCTGATGTTCATAGCTTGGATTGCTTTTTCATTACCAGCACCGGGATGCAGAAAAGACTGTAAGCTTATTCGTGAAGATCTACTTACCGAACAACAGAAAAAACAAATTCCGTTCAAAGGAAGAGAAGTAATTACTTTTAGCAGTGGCCAAAATGAGATTGAACTGATAGGAACGGACAGGATTGATACACTTGAAAAGCGTTACCCGTCCGGCTTTTCTTGTGATTATTATATTGAAGAAAACAACTTTTTAACCTTTGAAGATGTGAATTATCAATTGCATTTGCGTATGACAGACCAAGATGAGTTTTATATTTCAATCCTTGATTTTGTGCAAAACCTCAAAATGTATGCATCAATGCGTACTGCTCAATCAACAGGCGAATTATCAGAATATGAAGAATTAATAGATTCTTTAACTGTTAATAATTCATTATATCTGAATATCTATAAAGACACTGTTGATCTTAGTTATCAGTTTAAAACACACAATTCAATGACATACGCTACATATATTTACTATTCAACTGAATACGGAGTTGTAAAAATTGATTTTTCCGACAGTACGAGCTGGGAACTGGAAAATATTGAGTGGTAATTTTACAGCTTTGCCCCAGGTCAACAACATTACAGGTCTGCGCACAAAATTGGAGCCGGAGGGGGTGAACAGCATGGAAAAACGCCTGAAAATCATTAAACTTTAACGCGTTATGAAAAACTACATTTTCGGTTTTATAGCATTCATAATTATTTTAACTATGTATTCCTGTAAAGGGAAATTAATAGGTGAGTTTTATTTAAGCAGTGAAATGAAAGCGCAGATTCCTTTTAAAGGTTTTGAAAAAATCTATTTTAATACTGATAATCGAACTGTTTTTTTATTATCCGGAGATGACCGATTTTATCAAATTTATGAATCTTCTGAATGTATTAATTGTCGTGATTATTCATTATTCGAAAAAGAATGGATTTATTTTAAAGACAATCTACATGAACTAAGACTCGTTTTGGACACTGGACGGGATAAT
Source organism: Bacteroidota bacterium (assembly GCA_003648625.1). Classification (GTDB taxonomy): domain Bacteria; phylum Bacteroidota; class Bacteroidia; order Bacteroidales; family F082; genus UBA4459. Next base: position 3,678 of record QMPO01000186.1, on the reverse strand, counting down.
AACTATTTTTCGATTGGCTTTGATGTAAATGAAACAAGTTTTGGTTGCTCTTTTATTTCACCATTATCACAAGAAACGTTAAGAGACGATGAACTTTATCACGACAGCCTCGTTGTCAACAACAAAACATATCATAACGTTTTCAGTGATACATTAACACACATTGGAAGTATTGGTATTGACCCTTATCCCATCCGGTGCTACTATTCAACCGGGTTTGGCGTTGTTAAAATTGATTTCTCCGACAGCACGAGTTGGGAACTGGAAAATATTGAGTGGTAAGTATACGGCTTGGGCCCAAGTCAGCCGCGTGCAGAGATGTACACAAGACATAAGCCGGAGTGGTGTTTATAACAGAAAACTAATTTTACAATAATGAATGATAAACCATACAGTATCCTGCTTTTCATCTTAAGTAGTATCATTTTAATACAACTACCTTCGTGTAACAAAGAATGCAGACTAACTCATGAAAAGCTGCTTACTGAACAACAGAAGAAACAAATACCTTTTGTTGGAAAAGAAATCATTACTTTTAATAGTGGTCAAAACAAGATTGAATTGATCGGTACGGGCAGGATTGATACATTGGAAAAAATTTACCCCTCCGGTTTCTCTTGTGATTATTATATTGAAGAAAGCGAGTTTTTAACATTTGAAAGTGAGGATTATCAATTAAATATACGAATGAGAGCTCGTGATTATTTTTACCTAAAACTTTATGATTTTATAGAAGACCTTAAAATGTCTGCATATTTACGTTCTGCACCATCAACCGGAGAAATATCAGAATACACAGAATTTATAGATTCTATAACAGTTAATAATTTACAATATTTGAATATATATAAAGACACAGTTAGCAATGTTTATCCATTAAATACTCGAGAATTTTCAAGATATGCCATATATTTTTATTATTCAACTGAATATGGCGTTATAAAAATTGATTTTTCCGACAGCACGAGTTGGGAGCTCGGAAGTATTGAGTGGTAACTTTACTCTCGTCCCATCTTTCCACTCATTCGGTGCAAAATTAAGACGCGTACAAAGCACAACGACAAAAATAAAATCTGTTTGTCATTGATATATGAACCGGAAAACAAAAGAGGTTTTAATACTTCCGGCCGCCGGAACTTTGCATTATTCCACCAAAACACGCACCCCTTCCGAATGAGCTGCAAATTCAGGAGCATAATAAGATTGAATAGTGGCTATCCCGTTGGAGAAAGTGCCTGACTGTGTGACAACTACCGGGTATTCCAGCACGTAAGTCCCTTTTCTCAGGTATCTGATATAAAAATCAGTGGACACATCGGTAATGTTTTCATAGTAACCCAGGCCCCCTTTATACCGGTATCCCGAAAGATTGCCTGTCGGCTCAAATGCCGATGACCGCATATCATTCACCTGTACATATTCCATATCTCTGTCGGTAGATATTATCATTCGCGATACTACCTTGTCGCCCGTATGTAATTGCTGTCCGTCCTTAATTTCCGTCAACACGGGTCCGTTATCAGTAAGTGTTTCAACAAAAAGTTTCTTCTCAATAGATAAGGGAGAAGAAGCTGACGTGATCTGATCGATCTGCTCGAAATACTGCCAATAAGCTGCTCCCCAGGCCACAGAGGTGTTGGGATTTGTTACTTCGATCCGGCCCATTTCCGCTTTAATCTCTTTACCGGTCCAGGCTTTTTTGAAATAACCGGTTCCGGCTTCCACTTTTAGATTTTCCGATTGCGGGCTGATTATTTCATCACCAATTTTCATCGTCACCGGTTCATCATTATTCAGAAGTTCTTTTCCGTTCATCAGCAAAGCATATACCGCTTCTGCCGTTGCCGAAGAAGTGCTCCAGCGGGTTGTTTGTTTTTGTTTCAGCAGCCAGATTTTCATCTGATCAACCAAAGCGGGTTTGTCAACTACCTCCGAAAAGGCCTCGATGACCATTGCCTGTGTTTCCACCGGTGCCTGGTACCAGTACCATCCGCTTTCCTGCCGCCAGTACATGCCCAATTCTTCGTTCTGTATTGAGCGTTCTGTCAACGAACGTAAAATACCTTCCGCCTCATTACGGTATCCGCTTCTGTTAAGCGTTAATGCGATCATAGCCTGCATGTAATTGTTTTGTTTCAGCCAGTATTTCTTTGCCTGAGCCAGATAGTAGTCATAAGCCTCCGTGTATTTATTTTTAACCAGCACGTCTATTTCGATCAGGGTTCTGGCGTACAAATATTGAATTTGCAGGCTCCCCAGGTGATTTTTATCCAGCTGACCCGGATAATGTTTCTTTAATTGCTCATAATCGCTGTTTATCTCTTCATCCAGGTACATAATGGCTTTCCTGAGCATTTGCAGGATGGCCGGGTTCTGATTGATGTTGATAACCTGTTTGGCATTCAGGCGGGCAAATCCAAGTACGATCTGCTGCGTTGAATACCGGTCTTCGCGCATACCTTTAAACCAGGGCCAGGCTCCGTTTGACATCTGGCTCTCACGCAATTTTTGTAATGTAACTTCTGTCTGGTTCGAGATACGGTTGATGTCAAACAAAACACCGATCCGCCGTTTTTGTTCTGTTTCGCTTTCTGCTTCCAGCACCCAGGGGGTTGCGTTCAACACAGCCCTTTTTAATTCCTGGTTTTTCTGAAGATTCGACAGAAATGCATCCGGTGAATGTGTTTTCCAGCTTTCAAATACGTTTTTTATTTTCGGATTACTGTTCACAATAAATGAAGACAAAGCATTGGCGTAGTACATATGGAACAGGTTCGAGGCGCTTTCCACCTTCGGTTCGCTCAGATAAGGCAATGCCTGAATGGCATACCAGGCCGGATTGGATGTAAACTCAACGGTAAACCGGTAGTTTTGCAATGTCAGTCTTCCCATATATTTATCACTGTCAGCCAGCTTATCCATTCTGAATTTTCTTGTTTCATTCCCTTTCAGATGCATCGGCAGGGTTTCGGTAACCAACATCCGGTTGGTCAATACAGGGATCGTTCGTTCCTCACCGTCAGAAAATGAAGATGATACTGCTTTTATCCTGTAGCCAAGCATGCTGATGTCATAAGGAATGTCCAGTTTCCATTGTACCAGTGCATTTTGATTCGCTTCTATGCTAACAGATATTGTTTTGTTGTTTTCAGGGTTTATAATCTCCACGGTATTCATAGTTACCGGATTAAAAAGCTCCAGGTTTACGTCAGCATGTAATTGCCGGTCGGTATAATTGATCACTTTGGCACTGAACACCAGCTGATCGCCCTGCCGGACAAAACGGGGTACATTGGGAATAACCATCAAATCTTTTTTCGCTTTGATGTGCTCTATATAGGTTCCTGTTTTCAGGTCTTTTGTATGTGCCAGCATCATCAGTTTCCATTCGGTCAACGCATCCGGCGTTGTAAAGCTGAGGAGTACATTACCACTGCTGTCCGTTTGCAATTGCGGATAGAAAAAAGCTGTTTCGTTAAAATTTGTACGCAACGGTATTTGCATCTCCTCCGGTTGTTCCGGTAGCTTTTCCTCTCCGGGTACGGGAGGCGTCACTTTTTGTTCTGTTATTGAAATTTCTTCATCCGAAGCCATATCATTATCAACTACCATTACCGCATCAGCTTCCAGTGCCATACCTTGTTTTCGCATGGAGATTCCCGGAGCAGTTCCATAAAT
>QMPO01000185.1 GCA_003648625.1 Bacteroidota bacterium | reverse complement strand
TTCATCCAGCATCCATAACATATGCTGGGCATTAGTCATTACTTCCGGTGCGGGGATATCAATATTTGGTCCGATATTTTTGTATGCCTGCCTGATCCAGCCCCGACAAAGTCTCTCCTGCTCATAAGGACTCAGGTTGTGCGGATCAACGATAACGCCTCCCTTTCCTCCTCCAAGCGGAAGATCAACCACCGCCGTTTTCCATGTCATCCACATGGCCAGCGCCCTTATTGTATCTATCGTTTCCTGCGGATGAAAACGTATGCCGCCTTTCGCAGGGCCGCGGGCATCATTATGTACCACACGGTATCCCTTAAATACTTTCACCTTTCCGTTATCCATACGTACCGGAATACTGAAATGAAATTCTTTTATCGGAGTGCGGAGTAATTCACGTATGGCTTCATCCAGATCAAGCATATCTGCTGCTCCTTCAAACTGTTTTTGTGCATCTGCAAATGCATTATAAGAGGAAACGCTCATTCAATATTATTTTTAATTATGAAGCTGAAAAATATCTTTGTTCTTAAATTCTATCCTGTAAAATTAAACAAATAAAACGTTAAAAACCTGCTTAATAAAACGATCCTGCATATTTTTTTAGTTTTGTGTTGTGTGCTTTGTATTTTGTTGATTTACTTCTGTTTAAACTTTTATTCTTTTTGTATAACTAAATCCGGTTTGGCTAAAATGTAATGCTTTTGTATCGTTTTCAACTTAAATTAATACATCTCCTGTTATCCCTCAGACTCATGTATATTTTTTCCATCTTTGCAAAGGAATTTTTTCATTAAAAAATAATTGTCTTTAGCACTTTAAATAAAATTCAAACGTATTATACTATGACAAAATTAATTCTGACAATCACCCTGATTTCCTTCTTGTTTATTTCCTGTAACCGTAATAATAACGAAAAACAAATGAACGACAACCCCCTTCTGACCGAATGGAATACACCTTATGGTGTTCCTCCTTTTAACCTGATCAAAACCGAACATTATCTCCCGGCATACAATGAGGCCATGAAAATGCACAATGCCGAAATTGAAGCCATCGTAAATTCGAAAGAAGAACCCGATTTCAACAATACCATTGCAGCCCTTGATTACAGTGGCGAACTGCTAATGCGGGTTGACAATGTGTTTGAGAACGTCAACGAAGCTAACACCAATCCGGAGATGCAAAAAATTGCCAAGGAAGTGGCTCCGTTGCTTTCGGCGCATTACGATAATATCTGGCTGAATGACAAACTCTTTGCACGGGTAAAAGCCGTAAATGATATTAAAGAAGCCCTGAACCTGACGACCGAGCAACAGATGCTGCTGAAAAAAGTGTATGACAATTTCGTTCGGGGTGGCGCCAATTTACCGGAAGATCAAAAAGCTGAGTTCCGGAAGATCAACGAGCAACTTTCGCTGCTTTCCATCAATTTTGGAGAAAATTTACTAGCAGAAACTAACGATTTCACACTGGTTATTGAAGACGAAAAAGATCTGTCGGGACTGCCGGAATCTGTTAAAGCCACCGCTGCCGAAACGGCCAAAGAGCAAGGTCTTGAAGGCAAATGGGTGTTCACCTTGCAGAAACCGAGCCTGATTCCGTTCATCACTTATGCTGAGAACAGAGAAAACCGCGAATACCTTTTCAAGGGATACATTGAAAGAGGCAATAACAACAACGAGCACGACAACAAAGCCATTGTGAGCGAGATAGTGAACCTGCGACTGAGGCGTGCCAATATGCTGGGATATGATACCCATGCTGATTATGTGCTTGACAACAACATGGCTAAGACACCCGATAAAGTTTACGGGCTTATCGAAAGCCTGATGGACGCCGGTCTGGTAGTGGCCAAACAGGAAGTGAAAGATTGCAGGCCCTGATCGACAAAGAAGGAGAAAATTTTAAACTGGAACCCTGGGACTGGTGGTACTATGCCGAAAAACTGAAAAAAGAAAAATATGCTTTTGACGATGAAACCTTACGGCCCTATTTTGTGCTTGAGAATGTGCAAAAAGGCTTGTTTACGGTAGCCAATAAGCTATACGGCCTGCAGCTTACCGAACGAACCGACCTGCCTGTATATCATCCGGATGTGAAAGTTTATGAGGTCAAAGAAGCAGACGGAAGTGTTATCGGTATTCTTTACATGGACTTTTTCCCACGCGAAAGCAAACGCGGCGGTGCATGGATGTCAAGTTTCCGCAAACAGTATAAAAAAGACGGAGGAAATGTGGTCCCGGTTATTCAGACCGTTTTCAACTTCACCAAACCAACCGGAGATAAACCATCATTATTAAGCTTTGATGAAGCTTCTACCATGTTCCATGAATTCGGGCACGCACTCCACGGATTGCTCAGCAATTGTACTTATATCAGCTTGTCGGGAACAGCTGTTCCGCGCGATTTTGTAGAGCTTCCTTCACAGATTATGGAAAACTGGGCCGCCGAACCGGAAGTATTGAAGATGTATGCTTTGAATTATAAAACAGGAGAGCCTATTCCTGACGAGCTGATCGAAAAAATGAAAAACGCCGGTCATTTCAATCAGGGGTTCATCACAGTAGAATTTATGTCGGCTGCATTGCTGGATATGGACTGGCACACCATCATCGAACAAAAAAATTACGATGTGACAGAATTTGAAAATGCGTCACTTGAAAAGATGCACATGATCCCGGAAATAGTGGTCAGATACCGCAGCACCTACTTCGCCCATATTTTCTCAGGCGGTTATTCTTCCGGTTATTACAGTTACGCCTGGGCTGAAGTGCTGGATGCCGATGCTTTTGAAGCATTTAAGGAGAATGGAATTTTCGATCAGGCAACGGCAAGGGCATTTCGCGAAAACATTCTGTCGATGGGTGGAACTGATGACCCGATGAAACTTTACGTACAATTCCGTGGTCGTGAGCCGAAAACAGAAGCTATGTTAAAGCGCAAGGGACTTCTAAAAAATTAATCCGGCGATCCGGTTAGTATCTTACTATTTTTGCCGCTCATTAATTGAATATAATTATCTAAACATGAAGAAAACACTAATAACCTTATTGATCGTTGCTTTCAGTATCAGCTTATCAGCACAAAACACTGATGATTACATGGAAGTACAACGCGGAGTGCTCAAAACTGAAAAGAAAGCCGTTGTTGCCGAAGCTATGACTTTTACGGAAGAAGAGAGTACCGTATTCTGGCCTTTGTATAATGAATACAACGACAAAATGTACGTACTGAATACCAAAGTTTATAACCTTATCAAAGATTATGCAGATCATTTTGAAACAATGACTGATGAAAAAGCTGTTGAGTTGTGGAATGAGAACATGAAGGTGAAAGCTGAAATTGCCAAACTGGAAAAAACATATTTTAATAAGTTCCAGAAAATTCTGCCCGGTAAAAAAGCAAGTCGTTATTTCCAGCTGGAAAGTAAGATCAGAACACTGATAAATGCTGAAATAGCTGTAGAAATTCCGTTGATGGAAGAATAAAAGAGACTTCTCTAAAAACATAAACCCGGCATAGTTCCGGGTTTTTTTGTGCCTTGCGGTTCTCATCCACAACCCAAAAAACTGAAAAACGACCCTCCTTATTTAGACACAGTTTAAATAATTTGCATTTCCCCGCTTTTTATTATACTTTTGGTGCCCAATCAACACAGCTATAATGGTTATAGGAGTTTTAAAAGAACCTGAATTTGAGAAGCGTGTAAGTATTTTACCCGAAGCGGTAAAAACGCTTAAAAAACTAAAAGCGGATATTGTTATCGAAAAAGGAGCCGGAGAACGGGCTTTTGCATCCGACAAAGAGTATACGGAAGCCGGAGCTGAACTTCTGGGAATAGGGGAAGTGATAAAAAGAGCCGACGTTTTACTTTCAATCAACATACCGGATGATGATTCTCTTAAAAGCCTGAAAAAAGGGCAGATTGTCATCAGTGTTTTTAACCCTCTTGGCGAAGAAATGTCGGTCAGAAGCCTCTTACAAAGCGAACAAACGTACTTTAGTATGGATCTTATTCCGCGAACAACACGGGGGCAGGCAATGGATATTCTGTCGTCCATGGCTACTATATCCGGTTACAAAGCTGTGCTGGATGCAGCTATGCACTTACCAAACTTTTTTCCCATGTTCATGACAGCAGCCGGAACCATCCGTCCGGCTAAAATATTGATACTTGGTGCTGGCGTAGCAGGCTTGCAGGCTATTGCCACCGGCCGTAAACTGGGTGGTGTGGTAGAAGCTTTTGACGTACGTTCGGCTGTCAAAGAACAGGTGGAAAGCCTGGGCGGAAAATTTGTGGAAGTGGAAGGAGCTGTCGAAGATGCTGCTGCAGGGGGTTACGCTGTGGAACAAACTGAAGAGTTTAAAGCCAAACAAAAGCAGCTGATCCACGACCATGCAGCCAAATCCAATGTAATCATCTGTACGGCTCAGATCCCGGGTAGAAAAGCACCCGTATTAATTGAAAAAACTACTGTAGAAGCTATGAAACCGGGATCGGTTATTATTGACCTGGCCGCTTCAACAGGAGGGAATTGCGAGCTGACCGAAAACGCCAAAATTGTTGTTAAACATGGCGTCACTATTGTTGGCAAATCAGACTACCCATCGGATATGCCAAATGATGCCAGCCGTATGTATGGTAACAATCTGGTTAATTTCCTGAAATTACTAATTGATGAGAACGGTGGCCTGAAACTCGATTTTGAAGACGAAATCGTCCGTGGAACCTGCATGATCCATGAAAAGCAACTGGTAAATGAACGCCTGCAACAATTGTACGGATAATTAATAAATACGAAACAACCTGAACAATGGAACAAATACTGATCTACTTTTATGAGAACAAAGAAGCAATATTTATCATTGCTTTAACCATATTCCTTGGCATTGAGGTCATATCTAATGTACCTTCCGTACTTCATACACCTTTGATGTCGGGCGCCAATGCCATCAGTGGTGTGATCATTATCGGGGGAATTATCCTCTTGGGTCACACCGATCTTTCTACCATCAGTCTGAATATGATACTGGGCATTTTTGCCGTCATCTTTGGTACGCTAAACGTAGTGGGCGGCTTTGTCGTCACCGACCGGATGCTTGAAATGTTTAAGAAAAAGAAGAAGAACTAGTTATGGATACATATATTACTCAAATAGGCGTAACTACCGGAGATGTTATTCTGGAGTTCAGTTACCTGGTAGCAGCCATTATGTTTGTTATCGGACTAAAATTTATGAGCCACCCCGAAACAGCCCGCAAAGGAAATATCTGGGCAGCCGTAGGTATGGGACTCGCTATGGTAACAACTTTGTTCCTGCATAGTGAAAACGGACATACGATTTCGCTGACAAATGGCATCGTTGTGGTTGCAGCCATTGTTTTCGGAAGCATTCTGGGAATCATTATTGCCCGCCGGGTAAAGATGACAGCTATGCCGCAATTAGTATCTTTATTCAATGCTACGGGAGGTGCTGCATCAGCATTGGTAGCTTTGATGGAATACTCAAATCCTGAGAATTCATCGGCACTGGTTACATTATTAGGCTTAATAATCGGAACTATTGCCTTTAGTGGCAGTATGGTCGCCTATGGTAAGCTGGACGGAAAGGTGGGTGATATTTTTGCAAAATGGACTACTTACTTTAACCTTTTCCTGCTTTTCGTGATAGCTGCTCTTACCATTTATTTGCTGGCATTTGACCACGACCTGGCTACACAAACAACCCTATCGTATGTTTTATTAGTATTGGCACTTATTTATGGTGTGATGTTTGTCATGCCAATCGGTGGCGCCGACATGCCGGTAGTTATTTCCCTGCTAAACTCGTTAACGGGAATTGCTGCAGCTATGGCAGGTTTTATCTACCACAACCAGGCAATGATCCTCGGAGGCATTTTCGTGGGTTCTGCCGGTGCTATCCTTACCCTGCTCATGTGTAAAGCAATGAACCGTTCGCTGCTGAATGTCATCATCGGAGCTTT
>QMPO01000184.1 GCA_003648625.1 Bacteroidota bacterium | reverse complement strand
CAGCTTATGGCAGCTAACGGCTACATTATTGTAGCTCCCAACCGAAGGGGTGTTTCCGGTTTCGGACAAGCCTGGCAGGAACAGATCAGTGGTGACTACCATGGGAAAAGCATGGGTGACTACCTGACAGCGATTGATGAAATGGCCAAAGAGCCTTATGTAGATGAGAATCGCCTGGGTGCTGTTGGTGCCAGTGCCGGTGGTTATGCTGTATACTACCTGGCAGGTGTTCACGATGGAAGGTTTAAAGCATTTATCGCACACGACGGTATTTTTAACGAAGAAGCCCAGTACCTGGAAACCGAAGAAATGTGGTTTGAAAACTGGGATAAAGGCGGGCCATTTTGGGAGAAAGATAACAAAGTAGCACAGGAAGCTTACGCCCATTCACCGCATAAACTTGTACAAAACTGGGATACGCCTATTCTGATCATTCACGGCCAGAAAGATTACCGGGTGGTGTTCACACAGGGAATGACAGCATTTAACGCAGCCGTATTGCGGGATGTGCCGGCAGAATTTCTTTATTTTCCTGATGAAAATCACTGGGTTTTGCAACCGCAGAATGCCATCCTGTGGCAACGTGTGTATTTCGACTGGCTGGACAGGTGGTTGAAGTAGATATTGGTTATAAGTTATTTGTTATAGGTTATAAGTTATTTGTTAATGGATTGGAGCTGGAGTGCATTTTTGAAAATATAGAAATATACGGATGATATGAAGATAGTTATCGTTGGAACGGGTTATGTTGGTTTGGTTACGGGAGCCTGCTTTTCGGAAGTGGGGATTGATGTAACCTGTGTTGATATTGATGAAAAGAAAATAGAAAAGCTGAACAAAGGAATCATTCCCATTTATGAACCGGGTCTTGAAAAAATGGTGCAGCGTAATATGGAAAAGGACAGGCTGCATTTCAGCAACAACTTATCCGAAAGTCTTGAAGGGGCTCAGGTTGTTTTTGGTGCAGTGGGAACGCCGCCGGATGAGGATGGAAGTGCCGATTTGAAATATGTGCTTGACGTAGCCAGTGAAATTGGAACGCACATGAATGGCTACATATTGATGGTTACCAAAAGCACTGTGCCGGTTGGAACGGCAGAAAAAGTCAGGGCGGCTATAAAGGAAGCCCTGGATAAAAGAGGTGTTGACATTGAGTTTGATGTGGCCTCGAATCCTGAGTTCCTGAAAGAAGGTGCAGCCGTAGAGGATTTCCTGAAACCTGACCGGATTGTTGTGGGCGTTGATTCCGACAGGGCCAGAAAACTCATGGAACGCTTATACAAACCGTTCACTATGAATGGCCATCCCATTATTTTTATGGATGTGGTATCAGCAGAAATGACAAAATATGCAGCCAATGCCATGCTGGCGACAAAGATCAGTTTTATGAACGATATGGCTAACCTGAGTGAGATAGTTGGTGCCGACATTAACATGGTGCGAAAGGGAATTGGCTCCGACAGAAGGATTGGAAAATACTTTATCTACCCCGGAACGGGCTACGGCGGATCCTGTTTCCCGAAAGATGTAAAAGCGCTGATCAAAACAGCTAAAGAGTTCGGGTATGAAATGTCGGTGTTACAGGCCGTAGAGCAAGTCAATGAATTACAGAAGTCAGTGCTTTTCCGAAAAGCCGAAAAATATTTTGATAACGATCTTAAAGGAAAGACATTTGCTGTGTGGGGATTGTCGTTTAAGCCGCAAACAGATGATATGCGCGAAGCACCTTCATTGATTGTAATTGAAAACCTGATAAGGGCAGGTGCCGTCGTAAAAGCTTATGATCCGGTGGCTATGAATGAAGCGAAAAGAATCATTGGGGGTAAAGTTGTGTATGCAACTGATCAGTATGATGCCTTGCAGGATGTTGATGGATTGTTCCTGATTACTGAGTGGCCGGAGTTTAAATTTCCTAATCTCAAAAAGATTAAGAGCCTGATGAAAAATCCGGTTATATTCGATGGAAGGAATGTTTATGATGTTGCGGAAATGAACGAACTCGGTTTTGATTACTTTGGCATTGGCACAGGTAGTAGAATCGGGTAACGAACTTTGAGATTTTTACGAATAACAGGATACGAACAGACAATAGATTCTATGAAAAAGATACTTGTAACCGGAGGGGCTGGTTTTATCGGCTCACATCTGTGTGAACGATTGCTTGAAGCGGGACATGAAGTGGTTTCGCTGGATAATTATTTCACCGGCAGTAAAAAAAACATCGTCCACCTGATGGATAACCCCTATTTTGAGGTTATCCGGCACGACGTCACTATGCCGTTTTTTATCGAAGTGGACGAGATCTACAATCTGGCTTGTCCGGCCTCCCCTATCCATTACCAGTATAATGCCATCAAAACGGTTAAAACTTCCGTAATGGGTGCCATCAATATGCTGGGACTTGCCAAACGGATCAAAGCGAAAGTATTGCAGGCATCTACCAGTGAGGTTTACGGCGATCCAAAGGTCCATCCGCAGACCGAAGATTACTGGGGGCACGTAAATCCTATTGGCGAAAGAGCCTGTTATGATGAAGGAAAACGTGTGGCTGAAACCCTGTTTATGAATTATCACAGACAAAATGATGTGAAAATTAAGATTGCCCGGATATTTAATACATACGGTCCGCGCATGCACCCGCACGATGGACGTGTTGTTTCCAATTTTATTGTCCAGGCATTGAAGGGCGAGGGCATTACCCTATTTGGCGATGGACAGCAAACACGCAGTTTTCAGTATGTTGATGACCTGGTAAACGCCCTTTTGCTGCTGATGGATACAGGAGATGATTTTATAGGTCCTGTAAATCTTGGAAATCCGGATGAGTTCACCATCATGGAACTTGCCAACAAAGTAATCGAACTGACAGGGAGTAAATCACAGATCATTTACAAACCACTTCCGTCCGACGACCCAATGCAGCGACAGCCGGATATATCCTTAGCTAAAAAACGGTTGGGATGGGAACCGGAGATCAGGCTTGAAGAAGGCCTGAAAAAAACTATTGTTTATTTTGATCAGTTGCTCAGCAGTTTGTGATGCAGATATTAGTTACAGGAAGTAAAGGCCAGTTAGGTTCAGAGTTTCATGCTCTGGCAAAAGATGATCCGGAATTCCGGTTTACATTTACAGATATTGACGAACTGGATCTGACAGATTTCCCGGCAGTACATTCTTTTATTAAAAATAATGACTTCGACTATTGTGTGAATTGTTCCGGCTATACGGCTGTTGACCAGGCGGAAGATGAACCGGAGAGAGCGTTCCTTCTGAATGCAGATGCAGTGGAGAATCTGGCAAAAGAGTGCACCGAAAATAATGTAAAACTGATACATGTCTCCACCGATTACGTGTTTGACGGAAAGGCCACAAGACCATATAAAGAGGATGATCCGGTAGCACCGCAGTCAGTTTATGGTGCATCAAAACTACAAGGAGAGCTGGCCGTTTTAGAGAATTCAAATGATGCTATAATCATCAGGACTGCGTGGCTTTGCTCACAATTCGGGAAGAATTTTGTGAAAACAATACTAAAACTTGCCAACGAAAAAAGTGAACTGGGCGTGGTGGACGACCAGATTGGCTCCCCTACTTTTGCCGAAGACATGGCAAAGGCCATTCTGCATATAATTAAAGCAGATAAGAGGCACATGGGAAATGAAATTTACCATTACAGTAACGGGGGAGTTATAAGCTGGTATATCTTTGCCAAAGAAATTGTGGAGATGGCAGGCCTGCCCTGTGAAGTAAAGCCGGTAAAAACCAGCGCATATCCCACAAAAGCAAAGCGTCCGGCCTATAGCGTGCTGGATACGAAAAAAATTAAAAGAGAATTCAACATGGTTATTCCGGACTGGAAGACCAGTTTGTTGAAATTAATCAATCAATTAAAAGAGACAGAATCAAATGACTAAAGTGGACGAGCATACGCTGAGAAAAGCACAGGAGTGGCTTAACGGAGCCTATGATGAGGAAACCAAAGCTTCTATCAGAAACATGATGGAGAACGATCAGCAGGAACTAATCGAATCATTTTACAAAGATTTAGAGTTTGGTACCGGTGGCTTGCGCGGTATCATGGGGGCAGGTTCCAACCGGATGAATAAATATACCGTTGGGGCAGCTACCCAGGGATTTGCTAACTACCTGAGAAAGAATTTTCCGGGTATGGAGCAGCTGAAGGTGGCCATTGCTTATGATTCGCGGAACAACAGCAAGTATTTCGCACAGGTAACAGCAGATGTTTTTTCGGCCAACGGCATCAAAGTATATTTGTTCGACGACCTGCGACCAACACCGGAACTTTCGTTTGCTATCCGGCATTTTAAGTGCCAGGGAGGTATCGTAATCACTGCTTCGCACAATCCGAAAGAATATAACGGCTACAAAGCTTACTGGGATGACGGTGGACAGCTGATAAGTCCGCACGACAAGAATGTGATCAAAGAAGTACAACAAATAACAGATATTTCATCGGTTAAATTTGAAAGTAACCCTTCATTGATTGAGCTAATAGGCGATGAAGTGGACCGTGTGTACCTTGAGCACATTAAATCTTTGTCTTTATCCCCTGACGTTATTCAAAGGCAAAAAGAGCTGAAAATCGTTTATACACCTATTCATGGTACAGGAGCCAAATTGGTGCCCCAAGCATTAAAATCTTTCGGTTTTGACAGCGTGCATGTAGTAGAGGAACAGGCTGTTGCCGATGGAAATTTCCCCACCGTCATTTCTCCTAATCCGGAGGAACCTGCTGCACTGGAGATGGCGCTCAGGAAAGCCGACAAAATTGGTGCCGACCTGGTTATGGCTACCGACCCTGATGCCGACCGTGTGGGGATCGCTGTGCGAAAAGACGGAAAACTGGTTCTGCTGAACGGCAACCAGGCAGCCACATTACTGATCTATTATCTGCTGGAGAAATGGCATGAAAACGGCAAACTGCTGGGTAAAGAATATATAGTTAAAACCATTGTAACTACAGAACTGCTCGTTGATATTGCACACAAATACAGGGTAGAGTATTTCGATGTACTTACGGGATTCAAATATATTGCCGATATCATTAAAGAACTGGAAGGTAAAAAGCAGTTTATTGGCGGTGGAGAGGAAAGCTACGGATACCTGGTTGGGGATTTTGTCCGTGATAAGGACGCTGTGAGCTCATGCGCCATGCTGGCCGAAGTAGCTGCATGGGCTTCGGATAAAGGCATGGGAATGTATGACCTGTTAAAGCAGATATACAGTGAGTTTGGTTTTTATAAAGAAAAACTGATCTCGGTGGTACGAAAAGGAAAAGCCGGCGCGGAAGAAATACAGCAAATGATGGATAATTTTAGAAACAAGACACCTGAACAGTTCAACGGGTCGAAAGTTGTTGTGGTAAAAGATTATCAGTCGGGCAAAGAAAAAAACCTGCTGACAGGGGAAGAAAAAGATATTTTACTCCCACGCTCGAACGTATTGCAGTTTTTTACGGAAGATGGCAGCAAGATCAGTGTCAGGCCATCGGGTACGGAACCCAAGATCAAATTCTATTTTGGTGTGAAAGCACCATTCGGCCGATCAGACGATTTTGAAAAGACAGCGGAAGAACTGGACGGAAAAATCGATGCCATTATTAGCGATCTGGGTGTTTGATGTCAGGAAAATTTAAAATTTCTCCGGCAGCCTTTTAGTAGCAGACTTTTTGCCAATAGAATTCTTATTATTCGATATCTGCCGGAATATCAAGGCCTTTGTTGTATGTTTTCATAGCCCTCAGGCTCATCCCCATACTGGAGAATCCGCCATCATTATGAAGGTTCTGCATTGTTACTTTTCTTGTCAGATCAGAGAACATCACCAAACAGTAATTCGCACAATCATCGGCATCGGCATTGCCCAGTGGCGACATACGGTTGGTAAAGTCGATCAGTCCTTCCACACCTTTCACACCCGATCCGGCAGTTGTCAGAGTTGGCGATTGCGAAATGGTGTTCACCCTGATCTTTCGCTCCCGGCCATAAATGTATCCGAAACTCCGTGCAATGGATTCCAGCAAGGCTTTTGCGTCAGCCATATCATTGTATCCGTAATGCGTCCTGAGTGACGCGATGTAGGACAATGCCAGTACAGATCCCCAGTTGTTGATCGCGTCAAGTTTAT
>QMPO01000183.1 GCA_003648625.1 Bacteroidota bacterium | reverse complement strand
TGGCACGGAAATAGGTGTTTCTGATGGGTCAGATGAATTAAGTTGGCGATTGAATAATCCATCAGCACAACCATCTACATGGAAATACACTGACATTGAAACAGTAGCAGTTCATTTCATGAATTGTACGTACAATGAACCCCCACAATTGCCTCGTGTATTTAGTTCATTAGATGGTAATCATTGTATGGAAAATGAAGAATTGACCTTCTTTCTGGAAGCAGCACATTGGATCATTTACGATTATAATTTACTTTATAATGATTCTGGGTGGCCAATTGTGATTGAAGACGGCGAAGGAGCCAGGCCAGAAGGAAAGAACTTTATAAGCATTGAAATAATTGATGCTTTTGAATATGCGTACAGTAGAAATTTCCATCACTACCATATTACATATGGCATACCCACAGGAATAATTCCTGATTAATATTTTTTCATTGCAAGGATTAACAATTGTTAGTCCTTGCAACTTTTTAATTTAATATAAATTAAATATACAATGAAAATACTTCAAACAATTGTTTTAATATTATTATATGGCACGCTCTATAGCCAAATTCAAACTTTTACATTTGAATATGTTACAGTAGATGACGACAGGCTTTGGGATGCGATAGAAACGGAAAATGGAAATTTTTATCTAGTAGGCCATATTGCCAAACCCGAATCTGATAAATACCGAGGATTGGTTATAAAAATAAGTCCTGACGGTCAACTTATTGATGAAAGAATAATAGATATACCCAACAGGAATTATGATATTTATGGTATTTTACAAGACACATTGGGATCGCTTATTCTCTGTGGGAAATCCTCGGATACTACACCAGAAATGTATCACACTAATCTCGAATTAAAAAGGATTAATTATGATTTGGAAACAATTGATTCTTCTACTTATCTGATTGCTGAAGATAAAAAAATTGGGGGAATGGGTAAAAGTTTGGGATACAATAATGATTTATTAATCGTTGGTGGATTATCATTCGAAACACCTCCTTACGGGAATGCTTTTATTTATAGATTAGACAACAACTTGGACAGCCTTCGTTTTCATCAATTCTCCATTGGTTCAATTGGTCATCAAATAAAGCAATTAAACGATACTACTTACTGGTGCGTTGGATGGTTCAGTGGTTACCTGTATGCAATGTTTGATACAATGTTCAATCTAATAGAGTACACTATAGTACCGGATATTCTAGCCCAGGCATATGGCCTTAAGTGGGATACCGATACTTCTTTTTTCATGGCAGGAGAATGGGGTGGTGGCCCGGATGATGATTTAGGTATGCTCAGACAATTCCATCCTTTTGATACAACCGGACACATATTTAACTCTTGGGGAACGGAGGGTATTTATGACTATCCAGCCCCAAACGGCGCTATTGACTTTCAAAATAAAGATTCGGTGTTTGTTGGGGCCATCTCTCCTTTTGCACGCTGGTGGTATTTGTCAAACTATCCATCTGATTATGTTATCCTTCAAATTGATAGTTTGTTAAATATCAGGTGGGAAAGATTTTATGGAGAAGGTGAATACTATTACGAATTAATGAAAGTAGTAGCAACAAAAGATGGCGGTTGCCTTCTCGCTGGTACCAGATATAACTATAATGGCGGGATCAAAGAACGGGATATTTTCATCGTTAAACTAGACAACGAAGGATTACTTGTTGGCACTAATGAAAACCCTGCCATAGAAATGCATGAAGCCCTCGTTTTTCCCAACCCGGGCACTAACTACCTAAATGTAAGGATAGCAGCTCAATACAAACAAAGTATTTTTGAACTGTATGATATCAGCGGCAAGCAGGTTTTATCAAAACTAATTACAGGTAAATGGGGAGAGGTGAATACTACATTTTTAAAAACGGGTGCGTATATCTACAAAATATACAATAATGAGGGATTGTATGAAAGTGGGAAGTGGGTGAAACAATATTAAACAGCCTCCTTCTTGACTATCATACATAAAATTCGGGTAATATTCCCGATTTCCTTTATTCCCTCTATAGTATTTTCATAATTAGAATTAACTACGGCTGGTTACCTCCAGCAGATGATATCCGAATTGCGTTTTCACAGGTCCCTGTACTTCATTCAGCGGAGCACTGAAAACTACTTCGTCAAACTCCCTGACCATCATTCCCGGACCAAATTCTCCGAGGTCGCCCCCGTTCCGTCCCGAGGGGCAGGTAGAATACTTACGGGCTATTTCAGCAAAATCTTCTCCGTTTTCAATCTTGGTTTTCAACTCGTTGCATTGTTCTTCAGTGGCTACTAAAATATGGCGCGCTCTGGCTTTTGTCATAACATTTCGTATTAAAAGCGCAAAACTACAAAAATGGCCGGATATCCTGCTGTCGGTTGCTATAAATCACCGTGTATTTTAACGTAATTTAAAGATACTTTTCCATAACATTTCCCTACATTTGCTCTCTATAACTTTTACATCATGAACGAACATTTATTATCCCTGGAGCCCGCACCCGTATGGGCTTATTTTAAAGAAATTCTGGAAATTCCACGCCCTTCGAAAAAAGAAGAAAAAATCATCCGGTACCTGCTCGATTTCGGAAAAAAGCAACAGCTCGAAACTTTGCAGGACGAGGTACGCAACGTATTGATCAGAAAACCGGCTACACCGGGCATGGAACATAAAAAAACGGTCGTATTGCAAAGCCATATCGATATGGTCTGCGAAAAAAACAGCGACAAACAACACGATTTCGAAAACGACCCGATCGATACCCACATCAAAGACGGATGGGTATATGCCAACGGCACCACGCTTGGCGCCGACGATGGCATCGGCGTGGCGGCTCAGTTGGCTATCCTTGCTTCTGACAATATCCCGCACGGACCGCTGGAATGTTTGTTTACAGTAGACGAAGAAACCGGACTGACCGGGGCTTTCGGCCTGAAGCCCGGATTTTTAAAAAGCGAAATCCTGTTAAATTTAGATTCGGAAGACGAAGGCCAGCTGTTCATTGGCTGTGCCGGAGGGCAGGATACACAAGCCTGGCTGCCATTTGATAAAGAACCGGTTCCGGAGGGTTATACAGCGTATAAAGTTATGGTATCCGGCCTTAAAGGCGGCCACTCAGGCGACGAGATCAATAAAGGGCTGGGCAATGCCAATAAGTTGCTGAACCGCTTCCTGTGGGAAAGCAGGGAGGAACTGGGGTTAAAATTAAGCCTTTTTGACGGCGGAAACCTCAGGAATGCTATAGCCCGCGAAGCTTATGCCATTGTGCTGCTTCCGGAAGATATGGAACCTGACCTGATCATGTTCGTTCAAAATTATCAGGAAATATTCCGCTCTGAATATCCCGTAACAGAACCTGATCTTGCATTTACTTTCTCCAAAGCGGAAATGCCTGATTTTATAATTGATGAAGACAGCACGTTCCAGTTGTTGAATGCCCTATATGCCTGCCCGCACGGGGTCATTGCCATGTCGCAGGAAATTGACAATTTTGTCGAAACCTCCACCAACCTGGCATCAGTTAAATTTGAAGAAGATGAAATATTGATCACTACCAGCCAGCGGAGCTCCGTTGAGACGGAAAAACTGGATGTCACCAATATGGTTACCAGCGTATTCAATCTGGCAGGAGCCCGCACCGAAACCAGCGATGGCTACCCGGGATGGACGCCCAACCCAAACTCAGCTATTGTGGAGATCACGGAACGGTCTTATAAAAAACTGTTCCAAACCGAACCGGAAGTACTGGCCATTCATGCCGGGCTGGAATGCGGACTGATAGGCGACAAATATCCGGGTATGGACATGATCTCTTTCGGTCCAACCATTAAAGGAGCCCATTCTCCGGATGAACGCATTGAAATAGAAAGCGTTCAGAAGTTCTGGGATCTGACATTGGATGTACTGAAAAACATCCCGGAATAAATTAATCAATCACGGCTTCTCCCGGAACAATGAAAAATTTACTGATTTTTCTGTTTGTGTTGGCTCTGGCAATTTCAGGGCAGGCGCAAAACAAACTTTCGGGAATAGTAACCGACAAGGAAAACGGCGAACCACTGACAGGTGTCAGCGTGTATGTACCTGACCTGCTCATAGGCATTGCCACCGATGAAAAAGGGAGATATCAACTGTCTAACCTGCCAAACGGCGAGTTGATCATACAGTTTTCTTATATCGGATTTCAAACGGTCAGCAAACAGATTTACCTAAACAGAAAAGACCGGGTAGTGAATATTGAAATGACCCCACAAGTCATTCAGGGGCAGGAAGTGGTGATCTCCGGTAATTTTACCAGTACACAGCACGAAAACACGATCAAGATCAGCACCATTGGTATCGAAAGGATCAGCACTTCCGGGCACCCATCGTTAATTGAATCGCTGGCTGAGGTTCCGGGCGTGAGTTTAATCTCAAAAGGCCCCGGGGTGGTAACACCAGTGATCCGCGGTTTATCATTAAGCAATATCCTGGTACTGAAAAACGGCATGCCAATGGAGAACTTCCAGTTTTCCGAAAACCATCCCTACCTGATTGATGAAAACGGACTGCAACAGGTGGAGATCATCAAAGGGCCGGCATCGCTTATTTATGGTTCGGGAGCAGTGGGTGGCGTGATCAACCTGGTACCCGAACCTGTGGCAGCACAGGGAAAGATTGAAGGCGACTTCACCATGAATTTTTACGGAAACACACGGGGTGTGTTATCCAATATCGGCCTGAAAGGACATCAAAACGGGGTTGTGTGGGGACTGCGCGGAGGGATCAATACCAGCAGGGATTACGTGCAGGGAAACGGTAATTACGTACCCAACACACGTTTCAACCGGTACAACATAAAAGCTGACGTGGGATTGCTTAGAAAAAAAGGGACGTTCCGTTTATTTTACGAGTACAGCGGCAATAAATTCGGGATGGCAGTCCCTCCAGCTGTGCAGCTTGTAACAGAAAACGCTTATAAAAATGAGGTGTGGTACCAGGATCTGACAGATCATATGATCATCTCGCAAAACAAACTTTTTCTGGGTAATACAAAGCTTGATATCGATGTATCGTATGAGAACAACAAACGGAAACTGTTTGGTGACCCGGTCATTGAACCATTCAAGCTGGTGGATATGACGCTCCAGACCGTTGCTTACCGAATCAAGGCTAACCATAATTTCAGCGAGAGATTACGGGCCATTTTCGGTGCACAGGGCATGTACCAGAACAATAAAAATTTCGACGCCCCAGATCATGTGCTTCCCGATGCCGAAATCAATGAGATTTCCTTATACGGTATTGTGCAGTATGCCCGGGAACGATATAAAATTGAAGCAGGCTTGCGCTACAGTTTCAATGCAATCTACGTACCCCGCCAGAAAGCTGATGGCCACGATGACGAGACACATTACATCGAATACAACGGTAAGTTCAACAACCTGAGTGCTTCGGCAGGGGCATCGGTTTATGTAAACAAACAGAATATACTGCGCATTAACGTAGCTTCGGCCTTCCGGAGCCCCAACCTGCCCGAACTAACGCAATACGGCCTGCACGGCACACGCTTTGAGATGGGCAACCCCGATTTGAAAACACAGCAAAATGTGGAAACCGACCTCGGTTATCATTTGCACACCCGGCACACATCGCTCGATCTGTCGGTGTTTTACAACCACATCAACAATTACATATACCTTGCTCCCACTGGCGACACCACTGAAGCAGGACTGAACATCTACCAATACACCCAAAGCAATGCACAACTTTACGGAGGAGAAGCCCGTTTCCACATCCATCCGCATCCGGCACACTGGCTGCACATTTTATCAACTTATGCTTATGTGATTGGTGAACAAAGAGGTGGTGGGTATCTGCCACGGATACCGGCCCAACAACTCTATCTTGAGTTGAAATTAGAGAAAGATACGTGGAAAAACTTCCGGAATATCTATTTGTCCGGCGGTGTGCGTTTTGTGTTCGACCAGAACCGCCCTTCGGAATTTGAGCTGGCTACAGACGGTTACAACCTGCTGAATCTTGGTTTTGGTTTCGGTGTAAAAGCCGGAAAACAACTGATCCGCTTTGATGTAAAGGCGACCAACCTGCTGAACATTGATTATTACAGTCACTTATCGACACTGAAAGACATGGGATTTTATGACATGGGGAGGAATATTTCTTTTTC
>QMPO01000182.1 GCA_003648625.1 Bacteroidota bacterium | reverse complement strand
CGAAACGGCATGGTAGCCGATCATACACCAGTTTTCGTTGGCATAATGGCTCCATACGGGCAACATATGATGCACGCTCTGGTCGTAATGGGCCAGCATCGATTTGATCATGTCGTTGTTCCGTTCCGGTTGAATGATGTTAAACAGGGGATGCAGCGCCCTGAAGGTATCCCAAAGCGAAAAAATGGTGTAGTTGGTGAATCCATCGGAGGTATGGATATTCTGGTCCAGTCCTCGGTAGCGGCCGTCCACATCTTCGTAAATTATCGGGCTAAGCATGGTATGGTACAGGGCCGTGTAAAAAGTGATCATGCCGGCATTAGTCATGGTTTTCACCTCGATTTTAGCCAACTCTTTGTTCCATTTTTCTTTGGTGCCGGCTTTTGTTTTTTCAAAATCCCAGTGTGGTATCTCCGCTGCGAGGTTTTTCAGAGCGCCCTCCGTACTTACGGAAGACAAAGCGACTTTCACGCGTATCTTTTCCCCTTCCTGCGTATCGAAATTAAAGAACGCCCGGATATTCTTTCCTGCCATTTCCGGAAAATTATGGTATTGATCGAAACGTCGGTAAAAACCCGTGTATGTTTCCTTGTCGTATTTTTTATAGCCATAGCTTTTAAATGGTTTGGAAAACTGCAGGGCAAAAAACACTTTGCGGGTCCTTGCCCAGCCGCTGGTTTGCCGGTAGCCGGTGATCAGCGAGTCATTCTCCACGCGGATGAACGTCCATACATTCTTGCCGTCGTAATGATAAACGTTGTATACCATATCGAGGATGAAATGTGCGCTGTCCGAAGCAGGAAAGGTGTATTGATGGAATCCCACACGCTCGGTGGCTGTCAACTCGGCGGTGATACCATAGTCATTCAGAAATACCCTGTAATAGCCCGGAGAGGCCTCTTCTTTGTCGTGGGAAAAAGCAGAATAAAACCCTTTATTTCCCGTTTCGGTTTTTAGCGGGTCGAGTACCAGGTCACCGGTGGTCGGCATAAGCAGTAGGTCGCCCAGATCGGAGTGGCCCGTTCCGCTGAAATTGGTGTGGGCAAAACCGATAATGATGGAATCGCTGTATTGATAACCGGCGCAGTAGGCGTAAGTTTCCGGATTGTAGCTCCCGTCATTGTTAAACATGGGCACAAAATTAGTTTGCGGACTGAGCTGCACCATACCGAAAGGTGCAGTAGCCCCGGGATAGGTATGTCCCATTTTGCTCGTACCGATAAACGGGTTGACGTACTGTGTGTAGTCGGCTTTGTCAATCCCGGAGGACTTGTGCTCCACAGGATTGTTCCCGCAGGAAATAAGAAAGAAAATCCCGGTCGCCAGCAGGAAAGATTTTCTCTTGGATGTGAAAAAAAATATCATAAGATATTTGGAGGTGATTTGGCTTCGAATGTACGGAAAAAACAGGAATTTCTTTGTTGCCTGTCGGTCCCCTTTTGGCTGATAAATCGGCTCAGGAAAAATTAGGAAATGGGGATGAGAGGGTATACATGTTTTATAAGCATTATCGTATTAACCGTTCTTCACCTGAATGATCTTTGCTGCGATACTCACGGCGATCTCGTCGGGTGTCTGGCTGCCAATGGGCAGGCCGATGGGAGAGTCCACCTTGTCAAGAAGGTGGCGCGGAATACCCCGGTTTTCCAGTCCGCTGAACACTGAGGCTACCTTTTCGGCACTGCCCATCATACCGAGGTATTTTATTTTTTTGTCGAGAAGCTTTTCCAGCACCAGGCTGTCGTTTTTGTGGGCAAAAGTCATAATAGCTACATACACATGATCTCCTTCGGGAATGTGGCGGGCAGTATCTTTGTAATCGATGATGTGTTTTTCGTGTGCAAAGCTGTTGCTTTTAAAAGTTGCCAATTCACTGTTCCTGTTGTCGAATACGGTGATATAGAACCCTAATTGCCGGAACATCCTACTCACCGATACACTCACATGACCTGCCCCGAACAAGTAAAGAAAATGCCTGTAGCCGTGGTGCTCCGTTAATATCCAGTGGTCGTTGTCGAAAATTTCGACCTGTTCGTTTTCAACATTTTCGGTTGCTGTAAAGCGGATGGCTGTTTCGTTGTATGTCAGTTGTCCGCTTTTGGCTTTTGCCAGTTCTTCAGCCACAGGAAGGAAGGTTTTGTCCAGAAGATAAAAAGCAATCACCTGGCTGCCCGAGCAAACCAGACCCGAACTGTCTTCGGTGTTTTCAGCATGGTGGTCCTGCCGTCTGATAAACGGTTTGCGGGGCGTGCCGAATAATCTCCGGGCTTGCTCCACCAGACGATATTCCATCACACCTCCGCCGACAGACCCCTGTAAATCACCGTCTTCGGTCACTACCATTTTAAAACCTTTTCGTCCCGGGCTGCTTCCGAAACTGTCAATCACCACCAGTAACACAAGTCGTGTATCGTTCTTTAATTTTGCTAATATAAAATCCCAGGTTTGCATCATTTGTTATTTGTTTATTGAACTAATCGTTACTGAAAAGGTCCAGTTTGCGAAGATCTTCCTTCGTGTTCACGTTGACATGAATTTTTTCGCTGCCGGTAGTTATCTTTTTCTGCGCATACTTCCGCAGGAAATCATCCAGCCGGATATCATTCTCCGTTACGGCAAGTATTGCCGACCGGATTTTATCTGCGATCAGCACCGGATGGCCGCCTTTTCCTTTGTGCACCGGTTTAATGATGGCCGCTTCCTCTCTGGCAGCATATAAATCTTCCAGCACGCTTTTCTCCACAAACGGATTATCGGCATTATGGATAAAAACGAATTGTCCTCCACTTACGCCGGGAAGGCCCTGTTTTAACGAGTAAAACCTTCCGTATTCAGGATGTTCGTTCACGATAATGTGGACGTTATTGTTAAACCGGAAGCTGTGTTGTTCCAGAAATGAATACCCGTTCCGGTTAACAACCACAACGATCTCCTTACATCCGAATTCAGAAAACTGTTCGATGATATGCTCCAGAAATGTTTTTCCGTCCTTCATCCTCAGAGTGAACTTGATCTGTCCCATCCGCGCCGAGTTTCCGGCGGCCAATATAATTACCGAACATGCTTTTTTCATCAGGAAGAATTCTTAAATCACGTCAAAAATAAGTAATCGCTGAACTTATGCAGCTTTTCACTAAATTTGTTACCCTTTTTCCACAAAAAAATCGCATGACTGATCGTTTTTCAATACTTCCATTAAATGAGCTGCTGGCCATTCTGTTAAAGCAGTACGACCAAACCAAAAGCATGCTTGGAATAAGCGAAAAACTTTTTTTCAATCCTTTGCAGAATGAAGAACTTCAGCTGAACCGTTTCGGAAAAGTACTGGAAAGTCCGATAGGCGTGGCAGCAGGGCCGCAAACACAACTGGCCCAGAATATAGTTGTGTCATGGCTCACGGGCGCTCGTTTTATCGAGTTGAAAACGGTTCAGACCCTCGACGAACTGGATGTTTCGAAACCCTGTATCGACATGCAGGATGAGGGCTACAACTGTGAATGGTCGCAGGAACTGAAAATCCGGCAGTCGTTCGACCAGTACCTGAATGCGTGGATCATCATTCACATTTTACGCGACAAATTCGGGTGGAACAGGCCGGAAAAAGGAGGAGAGATCTTTAACATGAGCGTGGGTTACGACCTGAAGGGGATAATGAAAGAGAACGTGCAGTGGTTTTTTGAGAAGATGTCGGATGCGTCGCAGGAGCTGCAGGAAAAGACAGAGAGCATCCGGAATATGTACCCCCGGGTTGTAAATCTATATATCGATCCCTGTATTTCGGATAACATTACTCTATCGACTATGCACGGATGTCCGGCGGATGAGATCGAAACGATAGGTGCTTACCTGATTGAAGAGAAAAAACTGCACACGGCGATTAAGCTGAATCCCACCCTGCTTGGAAAAGACAAGTTGCATGAAATATTAAAGAATTCGGGTTTTGAAACACAGGTTCCCGACATGGCTTTTGAGCATGACCTTAAATATCCGGATGCTTTGAAGATCATCAGAAACCTTCAGAAAAAAGCCGATGAGAATCAATTGCAGTTCAGTATAAAGCTCACCAATACGCTGGAAAGTAAAAATCACAAAACTGTGTTCAGTGCCCGCGAAGAGATGATGTACATGAGCGGACGGGCGTTGCACCCTATTTCAATAAATCTGGCTGCCAGGCTCCAAAATGATTTTAATGGCGGGCTTGACATTTCATTCTCCGGCGGGGCCGATGCATTTAATGTTGCAGATATTGTAAACTGCGGGCTGGAACCCGTAACCGTCTGTACCGACTTGTTGAAGCCCGGAGGTTACGGCAGGCTGAATCAATACATTACATACCTGAAAAATAACCGGCAAAAGCCCGGAACCGGCCACCGGGAGTACCTGGATAAATATGCCGTGCAGGTATTGAGCGATCCGGCATACAAAAAATCCGGTTTTACCGAACCCAGTATTAAAACACAGCGTCCCCTGCATACTTTTGACTGTATTCATGCACCCTGCGTCGATACCTGCCCGACTCACCAGGGGATTCCCGATTATCTGTATTATACCTCGCAGCGGCAGTTCGAAAAAGCGGCGGAAGTCATTCTGGCTACCAATCCCTTTCCTCACTCAACGGGTATGGTTTGCGATCATCTGTGCCAGACCAAATGTACACGCATCAATTACGACAGCCCTTTGCTGATCAGGGAGATCAAGCGTTTTGTGTCGGAAAATTACATCGACCGTACGGCTGTTTTAAAAAATAAAACCACGGAGCTAAAGCCGTTATCGGTTTCTGTGATAGGCGCCGGCCCTTCAGGTTTGTCGTGTGCTTATTTTCTGGTCAAAGCAGGGTTTAAAGTGGATGTTTATGAGAGTAAAAGCCGGGCCGGAGGGATGGTTCAGGGAGCGATACCTTCTTTTCGCCTGACCGATGAAGCCATTCATGCGGACATTGACTCCATACTGGAACTGGGGGTGACTATTCATTACAATTACGAGGTGAATCGCCAGTCGTTTGAAAAGCTCCGGGCTACGTCTGATTTTATGTACATCGGTACGGGAGCCAGAAAGTCGAAAAAGCCGGAAATAAAAGGGATGGAAAATGCAACAGTTCTGGATCCTCTTGATTTCCTGTTCCATGTAAAAGAGGGGCAGGAGACAGGCATCGGAAAAAATGTAGTGATCATCGGGGGTGGAAATACAGCGATGGATGCGGCACGGACAGCTTATCGCCTGGTGGGGAAGAATGGCAAAGTTACGATTGTGTATCGCCGGACCATTAAACAAATGCCTGCCGACCTTGGCGAAATTAAAGCCGTTATAGAGGAAGGTGTGGAAATCATTGAATTGGCCTCCCCGGTTGAAGTTGTAACCGAAAACGGTAACCTCAGATCACTCATCTGCCGCCGGATGAAACTGGGCGAGAAAGACAGTTCGGGAAGGGCCAGGCCGGTAGAAATTCCCGGATCAGAGTTTGAGATATCCCTCGATACACTGATCCCCGCCATCGGCCAGGAAATTGACATCGACTTTGCAGAGCCTTCCCAACTGGAAACACAGAAGGGAACATACGAAACGAAAATACCGCATGTCTATATCGGTGGCGATGCCCTGCGCGGTGCCTCCACAGCCATTAATGCTATTGGTGACGGCAGAAAAGCCGCACAGGAAATACTTGAAAAAGCAGGAATTAACGGTGATGCAACTCATAGCCTTCCAAGGCAGCCGAAAGAAGCAGAAGAGCTCATGCTGGCAAAGACAAAAAGAATTCCGCCGCAGCAAGTGAAGGAGATACCACTTGATGACCGGCAGAATTTCAAGCTGGTGGCCACAACTTTAACCGAAGAAGAGGCGGTTGAAGAAGCTTCGCGCTGCCTGCTGTGCGATGAAGTTTGCAACATTTGCACTACGGTGTGCCCGAATATGGCATTCCACTCTTTTGAAACAGAGCCTGTGCGTTATGAATTGCAAAAAGTGATCGCAATCGGAAATGAAGTGACGGTTACAGAATCGAAAACTTTTGAGGTAAAACAAAAATACCAGATCCTGCACCTGGCCGACTGGTGCAACGAATGCGGCAACTGCGATACGTTCTGCCCTTCGGCAGGAGCGCCGTATAAAGAAAAACCGCATCTGTACCTGAACAGAGAAAGTTTTGAGAAAGAAAAAGACGGCTTTTATTATGAGCAGGGAAGTACGGAGCCATGCTTGCTGG
>QMPO01000181.1 GCA_003648625.1 Bacteroidota bacterium | reverse complement strand
CGGCATGTCCCGAAATACCACCCAGCATCGCTGCTCCCTGATCGTGCACATCGCCGTGCAGCAACTGATGACGGAATACCTGATCGTTTTCAGTGGGAATGATATTCTGTAGCGGAAAATACCTGCGCGGTTGGTATCTCAGGTGCCTTAATCCAAGCGGGTTATAGAACATTTGATAAACATAGTCATCCAGTTCGATGTTGTTTATTTGCTCGATCATGTCTTTAAAAAGATAAAAACCGAGGTCACTGTATGTGTATTCTTTCTCCTGCAAAGGCGAATTGATGATCTCGTTATAAATAGCGTAATGGTAATTTTCCTGAATATACATATGACCGGCTACGCGTACGGGAAACAGTTCGGATATGGAAGAGCGGTACACCGTTGTATCCCAGTCGGTATTCCAGATCGTTTCTTCGTAATACGGTATCCAGCTCTGCAGTCCCGCCTGGTGTGCCAGCACTTCGCGGAAGCCGATATCTTCCTTATTGCTGCCCCGCAGGTACAGCAGATAATCTGATAAGCGCCCGTTGATATCGATCTTCCCTTCATCTGCCATACGCATAAGCGCAGGCGTTGTGGCCAGAATTTTTGTCAGCGAGGCCAGATCGTAAACATCGGTGTTTTCCACCTTTTGTTTCTTGTCATAAGTGTGGTACCCGAATGATTTCTGATAGAAGATATAACCGTCCTTTGCCGCCAGAATCTGGCAGCCCGGATAAGCCTTTTCTGCGATGCCACTTAATGCAACAGAGTCTATCTTTGTAAGGTACAACGTGTTAATTCCCAGCTCTTCGGGAGTGGCGTATGACAACCTTGATTTTTCGATCAGGATACCCGTTCCTGCGGCAAATCCGCCAGCGCCGACGGGCAATGCTCCCTTCGCCTTATGGATACCCAGGATGGCCTCAGCCGAGACTTTCTGCATATACGGTTTATCCTGATAAGAAATTACGATGGCTTTGAAATTGGTCGTTCCACTAAAGAAATCCAAAGCATACGGACTGGCAAAAACATCCAGAATTACCGTTTTTTTCCTGGCCACATGCTCGATAAACTGCACATCACTTTCCGGTATATGATACCTCTTTGATGCCAGAATATTGGTGTTGACAACGGCAATAATCACCAGGTTATAATCTTCCAGCATGTTCAGCACTTTCTGTTTGTCTGAAGTGGATGCATCATGCGGCAGCCTGAAAACGGAAAAGGGCATAAACTGTTTCAACGGTTGTTCAAAGGATGTTTCTTCCTCCGTTCCTATAATCAGCACAGCAGGATGCAAGGTATCAGGATATGCCAGTGGAATAATATTTCCTTCATTTTTTACAACAGTGATCGCCTCGCCAAAAAGTTCATCCACGGTATGTTGGTACGATGGGCGATTAAGGTCGCCCAGGAGTTTATCCGTGTCCACGACTGTTCTTTTCCAGGCACCGCTCAGGTATTTGTACCGGAGCATCTTTTTACAGCTCTCTTCCAGTCGTTCTTCATCGACTTTTCCTTTTTCGATAGCTTCTTTTATCGTCTTAATGGAAGCGGGAATATCATCCGGAATAAGCAGAATATCATTACCGGCCACAAACGCTTTCAGGGCTACTTTCCCTTTTTTATTGTTTTTCGTTACGCCTTTCATGTCCAGCCCGTCAGTGATGATCAGCCCTGTGAATCCCATTTTCTTTTTGAGGTAACCATTCACGATCTTTTCCGAGAGGGAGGATGCCCTGTTCTTTTTGTTATCTAGCGCCGGCACGGACAAATGTGCTGTCATTACGGCCGACACACCTTTATCAATCAGGTACTGAAATGGCACAAGTTCCACATTCCGCAATTCCTTTTTCGAAGCTTTGATAACGGGCAGATCGAGATGCGAATCCGTATTTGTGTTTCCGTGGCCGGGGAAATGCTTGGCACAGGCTATGATCCCGGCATCCTGCATCCCTTTCATGTACTGGTAGGCTTTTAAGGAAACCGATTCCGGATCTTCACCAAACGACCTCATCCCGATCACAGGATTTGCCGGGTTGTTGTTTACATCTACCACAGGTGCCAGATTGATATGGATACCCATACGCTGGCATTGTTCTCCGATCTCAGCACCCATCCGGTAAATGTATGCCTGGTTGTCAATCGCTCCAAGGGTCATTTGCAGAGGGTATTTTACCGTATGGTTCAGGCGCATACCCAGGCCCCATTCCGCATCCATGGCCACAAACAAAGGTGTTTTCGCCAGAGCGTTCCATTTGTTTGTCTGTACCGCCTGTGCCACCGGATCGCTTTTAAAAAAGACGACGCCCCCTATATTGTACCTGCTGATAAATTGACCTGCTTCCTCCAGGTAAGGTTTTCCCGAATAATTGGCACGCACAAATATAAGCTGGGCAATTCGCTCATCCACTGTCAGCGATTTGTAAACCGAATCAGCCCATTTTTCAGCATTCAGCTGCAGCCTGGTATCGTTTTGTGCTACGATTACTTTCGTTGTTCCCGTCAGGAAAACGATTGTTATTAACAACCGAAAAAAATATACAGATGCGGAATACCTCATAAAATCTATAATAAGCTGTCAAATTTATAGAATTTTCACCAGCTGTTTAAAAAAATATACATATACGCAAAAGTAAATATCTTACTTTCGTGATTTAATTTTTAAAAAAGAATGTATAACCCATACTCTTCTCAATAACAATTAATTAATATGCCAACAGTTGCTGAATTACAACAAATTGCTTCACAGGTCAGAAGGGATATCATCCGGATGGTGCATGGATCGGCTTCGGGACATCCCGGCGGGTCGCTAGGTTGCACCGATTTGCTGACAGCGCTTTTTTTCGAAGTACTGGACCATCAACCGAACCCGTTTGACATGGATGCAAAAAATCAGGATCTATTTCTCCTGTCGAACGGACATATTAGTCCTGCCTATTACAGTATTCTTGCCCGCAGCGGGTATTTTCCGGTTTCGGAGCTGGCTACTTTTCGTAAAATCAACTCGCGCCTGCAGGGACATCCCGCTGTGATGGAAGGGCTTCCGGGCATCAGGGTTGCTTCAGGTTCGCTTGGGCAGGGTTTATCCATAGCCAACGGGGCAGCTCAGGCAAAGAAGCTGAACAACGATCCCAAACAAGTTTATTGCCTTATGGGCGATGGTGAACTGGATGAAGGACAAGTGTGGGAAGCCGTGACTTATGCCGGAGCCAAAAAAGTAGATAACCTGATCGCCATTGTCGATTACAATAAAAAACAAATCGACGGTTCAACCGATGACGTAATGCCGCTGGGAGATCTGAACGCCAAATTCAAAGCTTTCGGGTTTCAGGTGCTGGAGATGAACGGCAACGACATGGAAGACGTGCTGAAAACTCTGGGCAATGCCAAATCGGAAACAGGAAAGGGTACTCCCGTTGTTATTCTGATGCACACGGAAATGGGTATGGGCGTCGATTTTATGATGGGCACACACAAATGGCACGGTGTTGCACCTGACGACGAACAAACTGAAAAGGCGCTGGCACAACTGGAAGAAACACTGGGGGATTATTAACACATATTGCTGTAAAAATGAAAACTTTTGACATCATCAATTATAAAGATACCCGTTCGGGTTTTGGCGAAGCACTTTACGAGCTCGGAAAGACAAATCCGAAAGTTGTAGCCCTGTGCGCCGACCTGACAGGTTCATTGAAAATGAATGCGTTTGCCGACGCATTTCCGGAGCGTTTTTTCCAGGTGGGTATTGCCGAAGCCAATATGATGGGCATGGCGGCAGGCCTCACCGTCGGTGGCTATATTCCGTTTACCGGAACTTTCGCCAATTTCTCCACCGCCAGGGTGTATGACCAGATCCGGCAATCGATTGCCTACTCGCAGAAAAATGTCAAAATCTGTGCTTCCCACTCAGGGCTCACCCTGGGAGAAGACGGCGCCACGCACCAGACACTGGAAGATATCGGCATGATGAAAATGCTGCCCGGCATGACCGTGATCAACACCTGCGACTTTAACCAGACAAAGCAGGCTACCAAAGCCATTGCCGAATACGAGGGACCTGTTTATCTACGGTTCGGGCGGCCAAAAGTACCTAACTTCATCCCCGAAGACCTTGAATTTACCATCGGAAAAGCATTACAGCTGACAGAAGGAAGTGACGTAAGTATTTTTGCTACAGGCCACATGGTATGGCATGCGCTGGAAGCCTCCAGAATGTTGGACGCAATGAACATCAGGGCAGAAGTAATCGACATACACACCATCAAGCCACTTGATGAAGCGGCTGTTTTTGCATCGGTACAAAAAACCGGTTGTGCTGTTGTAGCTGAAGAACACGAGATTAACGGAGGACTTGGAGAGAGCATCTCCCGTCTGCTGGCAGGAGCATATCCTGTGCCTGTGGAGTTTGTAGCTGTTATGGACGAATTCGGGCAAAGCGGCAAACCTGAAGAATTATTGAAACTTTACGGCCTGGATGCCGGTCATATTGCCGGTGCTGCCAGAAAAGCTATCGGACGGAAACGTTAATTTTTCGTTAAATTTCCTGACTTTGACTGGTTTTACTTACTTTTAACTTCGGTAAAAGATCGGAACTCCGATATATTATATTAATTGATTAACTAAATATCAGACCTGTTGGAAAGAGTCTATCTTGTTGGGTTTATGGGTGTCGGTAAAAGTACCATCGGTAAAAAACTGGCACATAAACTGAACTTCGAATTTATTGATCTTGATTATATTTTCGAAGAAAAGTACAAAATCAGCATCGACAGATTTTTTCACAAATATGATGAAGAACTGTTCCGGAAGATGGAACATGAGTTGTTGCTGGCAACCTTTGAAAAACCGAATGCCGTTATTTCCACAGGCGGCGGCACCCCCTGTTTTTACGGTGCGATGGATAAAATAAACCAGGCAGGTATAAGTATTTATATAAAAATGCAGCCGTCCGCGATAGCCTACCGTTTATCATCGGCCAGGCGGAAAAGACCTTTAATTGACAACCTCCCTAAAGAAGATTTGCAGAAGTTTATAGCGGAAAAACTAAAAAAGCGGGAGCCGGTTTACCAAAAGGCACACATACACATCAACGGAATGAATGTGCATATTGACGAGTTGGCAGAGAAACTGCAAAAAGAACTAAATACAGCCTGAACAAACAGAAAAGGGCTGAACCTGAGAAGAGGTTTTAATTCGAGTGCCTGATAACTAGTGTTTCCTCCGTTTCAGCAGCACCACATTCTCCACATGATGCGTTTGCGGAAACATATCTACCGGCTGTACTTTCAGCACATCATATTTTTCATGCAGCAGCGCAATATCCCTTGCCTGTGTGGCCGGATTACAGCTCACGTAAACGATCTTTTCGGGTGCTGCATTCAGTATCTGCCTGACCACTTTTTCGTGCATCCCTGCCCGCGGAGGATCGGTGATGACGACATCGGGTTTTCCATGGGTGCCGATAAATTCCTCATCCAGCACTTTGGCCAGGTCTCCGGCATAAAATTCCACGTTTGCAATGCCGTTCAGTTCCATATTGTCGTACGCATCTTTCACGGCTTCTTCCACATATTCCACCCCGATTACTTTTTTTACGGACGGAGCTACGAACGAAGCGATCGTCCCGGCACCGGTGTACAGATCGTAAACAACCTCATCCCCTTTAAACCCGGCAAAACCGTAAGCCGTCTCATATAATTTCTGCGCCTGTTCGGGGTTGGTCTGGTAAAACGAGGTGGGACCGATTCTGAACGTCAATGGTTCCTTTCTGTTGCCGGGCGGGATCATTTCCTCCACGATAAAAGGTTCTCCTGCAAACAGTTTAACCTCCAGATCGTTGATGGTATCGTTTTTCTTGTCATTGATCACATACATCAATGAGGTGATCTCCGGAAATTCTTCCCCGAGAAATGCCAGCAGGCCTTCGTTCTTGTCGGTTTCTTCGCGGAATACCACGATCAACATCAGGTTGCCGTTGCGTGAAGTGCGGATGATGATGTTCCTGAGCAGCCCTTCCCATTCACGCACGTTGTAGAAACTCATCCCGTGCTCCAGGGCATACTTTTTTACCGCCAGACGGATGGCGTTGGACGGATCGCGCTGCAGGTAGCAGTGGTCAATATCCAGTATCTTGTCGAACATACCCGGCAGATGGAATCCAAGGCCATTCATATCTTCAGGGCCTCCCTCCTCTTTGGAAGATTCGAAATCTGTCAGCCACCGCTGGCCAGAGACCGATTATTCCGGTTGGTTG
>QMPO01000180.1 GCA_003648625.1 Bacteroidota bacterium | reverse complement strand
TCATAGCCCAAAAGCCATCGGTCAGGTAATCATGTTCGATGCTGCTGTGCCGTTGGATTGAACCAAAACCACAGTGATGGTTCGTGAGCAGTAATCCCTGATCGGAGATAATCTCAGCCGTGCAGCCGCGGCCAAATAAAACGATAGCATCTTTCAGACTGGAATGGTTAATGGAATAGATATCATCGGCCGTAATATTCAATCCCATTTCCTGCATCTCTTTTTCGTTGAGTTGTTGCAGCAGCATGGGAATCCACATGCCTTCTCCGGCAAACAGTGATAAGCGGAAAAATAATGGAATAATCAAAAGTAAGAATGACTTTTTCATGGATGTTCTTTTAATTTGATAAAAAACCAAAGGTATTGAAAATATGATTTTATCAGGTGATTGATACCACACGAACGGAGCTAAAAATGAATATCTTCAATTTTTATGTCCAATTCATCTTCAAATCTTATCATAGCGTTGATCAGGCGGACATTTTGAAAGTTATCCAGGTCAGTCGGACGGATATCAACCAGTACAATTTGGTTTGTTTCCAGTAGATATTGTCGTTGGGTGCCTTTAAGTAAAGGGTGTGCCGGGGTAACCCAGTTTTTTCCGTTGTAAAAAAGAATGTTGGCAAAATACGTGTCTGTAAGCAAGCCGTTTTTTACGATCAGGATGTCGTCGCATTCACCACGCTGGTTGTAAAGCTGCTGCAGCCGGCTGCGGTCGGTAAATTTGTAAGCATAGTCAATTTCGTTGTCCGTTACAATTTTTAATGTACGGATCACCGGCAACGGATAGGGAATAAACTCAATCTTCTCAATTTCTTTCGCATAAATGATCCGGCACTTGTACACATCATTTTGTTTGGAAACCTCCGGCGGCTCAGGATTCTTTTTTAGTAGTATCTTTTCAAGATCAATCTCATCCTCTTTCCCGAAAAGCATTTTCCGCGACCGGTTCAGGCGGGCTGTGTGCCTTTTCAGGTTATGGAATTGCCCGTTTTCGTAGCGTATGGTTTCAAGTAATTGGCACATAGATCTTGTTTTTCAGTTCCTCATATTCTTCGGCACAATTGCTTTGCGAGGTGATACCGCCACCGCTTTTATACATCAAACCGTCTTTTGTTTTTTCGATGAACCTGATCATCACACCACTGTCGAGATTTTTACCATCGAACATCCCAAAAATGCCGGTAAAATATCCCCTGTCGTATTGCTCGGCCTCTTGGATCACCTCAAGGGTTTTGGTTTTTGGAGCGCCCGTTATGGAGCCTGCAGGCAGCATGGTAAAAAGGATATCTCCGAGGTGTTCGTGATAGTTTTCAGGCAATTCGCCCGTGACTTCCGAACTCATTTGGAGCAATTCCTTTTGGTTTGTTTTAATCCGGTCGATATACTGAAAACGGGCTACCCGTACTTTTTTGGCCACCATGCTTAGGTCGTTACGGATAAGATCGACAATAGTATAATGTTCTGCTACTTCTTTCCGGTTGGTAAGCAAACGGTTTCTGGCATCCGGCAGCTTGGCATCGATGGTGCCTTTCATAGGAAATGAGCTGATCTTCCGCCCGTTAGTACGGATAAAAATTTCCGGTGAAAAAACGACAAACTGATCTTTAAACCAAAGTTTGTACCTGGCCTTGCTGAGGTAAAATATTTCTTTGAGTGAAAAGTTTGTTTCCACCCGGCTGGGGAAAGTAAGGTTCAGTAAAAACGAATTGCCGTGCAGGATGTGCTTTTGTACGTGGTCGAATGCTTTTTGGTATCTGTCGTACGAAACGGGCGTGTAATTAAATTCGAGTTTTTTTTGTGGAACCTCCGTAACAGTGTTATTTGAAATGTCATTAATAGAATAAAGAATTTCATCCGTATCAACCTGATCAAGCGAAAGGACAACAGGATGCCGCATTTCATAATCAAGGACAAAGAGAAAAGGAATTCTCCTGCTTCCCAGTAGATTTATTTGATCTCGGACGTGCTGATTCACGGTCTATCTTTAAACGCCAAAATTACATAGTAAATATTCGTTAGCTTTTTGCAGCGATTGTTTCTATCTCAATGAGCACACCAAGTGGTAATTCTTTAACAGCAAAAGCTGCTCTTGCAGGCGGATTCTCTGAGTAATACTTTCCATATACCTCATTCATGGCAGCAAAATTGGCCATGTCGCTCAGCAAGCAGGTTGATTTGATCACATCTCCAAAATTATAACCGGCTTCTTTGAGAATGGCGCCAATGTTTTTCATTACCTGCTCTGTCTGGGCAGTGATATCTCCTTCAACAACTTTTCCTGTTTTTGGGTTGATGGGCACCTGTCCCGATATAAACAACATACCGTTGGCTTCTACAGCCTGGCTGTATGGTCCGATGGCTGCCGGTGCGTTTGATGTATGGATGACTTTTTTCATGGGATTACTTTTTTTCAAAAATAACGATTCTTTTAACGGCTTTTTAACCCAAACGTAAATCTTCTATATCTTTACGCTTGTATCAAAAAAAAGCAAGAACATGTACAATCCTCCTGACTATTACCTGGTTGACGAGTTATTGACCGACGAGCATAAGATCGTTCGTGAAGCTGTCCGCGAATGGGTGGAACGTTCTGTCAAACCTATCATTGACGATTACGCGCAAAAACATACTTATCCAGTGCATCTTATTAAAGAAATGGGTGAGATAGGAGCCTTCGGGCCATTTATCCCTGAAAAATACGGAGGTGCAGGGCTGGACCAGATTTCTTACGGGTTAATTATGACCGAGCTGGAGCGGGGTGACTCGGCTATTCGTTCCACAGCATCGGTGCAGACTTCGTTGGTGATGTATCCTATTTATGCTTTTGGAACGGAAGAGCAACGGAT
The DNA here is from genome assembly GCA_003648625.1 of Bacteroidota bacterium. GTDB lineage: Bacteria > Bacteroidota > Bacteroidia > Bacteroidales > F082 > UBA4459. Next base: position 3,418 of record QMPO01000180.1, on the reverse strand, counting down.
GAAATACCTGCCAAAACTTGCCAGTGGCGAATGGATAGGGGCCTACGGACTTACTGAACCCAACCATGGTTCCGACCCCGGAAGTATGCTGACACATTTTGAAGACAAAGGAGATCATTATTTGCTGAACGGTTCCAAAATGTGGATCACCAATGCCCCCATTGCCGATATGGCTGTGGTTTGGGCTAAAGACGAGGAAGGAAAAGTGCGGGGCATCATCGTTGAGAAGGGTATGGAAGGATTTACTACCCCGGTAACTGAACGCAAATGGTCGCTAAGAGCTTCTCCGACGGGGGAACTGGTATTCGACAACGTACGGGTTCCGAAAGGAAACCTGTTGCCTAACATCAAAGGGTTGAAAGGGCCGCTTACGTGTCTTAACTCAGCCCGGTATGGTATTGCCTGGGGTGTGCTGGGGGCTGCCATGGAGTGTTATGACGCGGCAGTTCAGTATGCACTGGAACGGAAACAATTTGGTAAACCGATTGCTTCCTTTCAGCTACAACAGAAAAAACTGGCCGAAATGCTGACAGAAATTACCAAAGCCCAATTACTGGTCTGGCGGTTGGGTGTACTGCGTAACGAAAACCGGGCTACTCCCGCACAGATATCTATGGCCAAACGGAATAATGTAGAAACGGCGTTAAAAATAGCCCGTGAGAGCCGCCAGGTTTTAGGAGCCATGGGTATCAGCGGTGATTACCCTATTATGCGCCACATGATGAACCTCGAATCAGTTATCACATACGAGGGCACGCATGATATTCATTTACTGATAACTGGTATGGATATTACAGGTATTTCCGCTTTCGAATAAAGATTTTATCGAAATAAAAAAACCCGGTCATGGTAACGACCGGGTTTTTTCGTATGTAAATCAAAAACTACCTCTTGATAATTTTCTTAGTAAAGACTTCATCATCAACCTGAATATTGATCAGGTAGATTCCCTCATCAAGTTTACTGATATCAATTTTTTCGCTACCGGCAGGCAAGGTAACATACTGTACCATCTGTCCGGAAACATTATAAATATATACTTCAAGGTTTTCCTCTTCGTCTGATGAGATATAAAGTACATTGTTAGCAGGATTCGGGTAAATTGTGAATTCTTCTGCTTCATCAGGCAGTAACTTTCTTCCGGTTTCCCGAACCAGGATCGGGCGAACAGGCCCGTTAGTGACGGAAGTTGATGCTGTTACTGTGATATCGTCAATATATACATCATCCCTGTTACCGCTGGCATCGCACATAAACCTGAGTTTCATGTTGGTAGGGAAGTTGAGGTTTGACTCAAGGATGGTAACAGTAGCAACATAGAATGTACCATTGTCAAAATCTGTACCCTGATCAAAATCGGCAACCGTATACCATGAGGAACCATCGTAATATTGTACCCAGAAATCTTCGTTTGAATTATCCATGCTAACAGCAACGAAATAAAATTCAACTTTGAGCTCCACATAACCCGGAGTATGTACATCAACACCATTGGTCATGTAAAATGATGAAGCAACTCCTGAATTATCCTGAATATCAGCTGCATCACTTCCGCTCCACGCATACGTACTGCGCGTGTAATATTTGCAGTCGCCGCCACCGTCTTTCCATATTCCCCAACCACTTTCAAAATCAGTAAAACTCAGAGTAACTGTTGACGGAGCTGAGGTTACCGTAATATATCCGGTTTTTGTCTCTGTATCTGATCCGGCAGAGTTAGAAGCGATAAGTGTTACATCATAAGTTCCTGCAGTGTTGTAGGTAACCGAAGGATTCTGGGAAGTACTGCTTGAAGGTGTTCCTCCGGCAAATGTCCATGACCATGCAGTAGGATCATTGGTTGACAGGTCGGTAAATGTTACGGAACTACCCTCGGTAATTGAAGTAGCACTTGCCGAAAAATCAGCAACAGGAACAACCACAACATGATTCACCGTGATATATGCGGTTTTTGTTTCCGTGTCGGAGCCAACGGTGTTAGTAGCTGTCAGTTCAACTGTGTATGTTCCGGCCGTGTTATACGTTACCGAAGGGTTCTGAGTTGTACTGCTTGACGGAGACCCTCCGCTGAATGACCACAACCAGCTGGTAGCATCAGTTGACTGATCGGTAAATTGAACACTTTCCCCTTCGTTAATGACAGTTACATCCGAAGTAAAATCAGCTACCGGCAATCTCATGACGGTAATATAATCGGTCTTTGTTTCCATATCTGAACCGCCATCGTTTGTAGCTGTTAACTCAACTGAATAACTTCCGGCATTGTTGTATTGCACGCTAGGATTTTGTGCTGTGCTGCTGGAAGGATCACCGCCGTTAAATGTCCATGCCCATGAAGTAGGAACATTGGCCGACTGATCGGTAAAGTTTACAATGGCACCTTCGGCAACCGTAGTGGCATTGGTCGAGAAATCGGCCACAGGTGCTACAGGAACAGAAGTTGTAAATTCTACTGTATAGTCTTCCACTTCTCCGTAGCTAAAGGTTTCGCAAGATGTCTGCCATGCATTCCATTTCATTGACACACGCATACGGGTAGTTCCGGTTGCGCCCGCAGGAACACTAAAACTGCCGGAAACAGATCCATTTCCATTTCCACTGAACACTTCTTCTCCCTCATCTGTAAAGTCTCCATTCTTGTTATAATCAATCCATACTTTCCAATACTCCGTATAAGTGCTTCCCGAGAACCCGGGGCTTAATGATACAGTCACATTTGATTCTGATTCCATTGAAACAATTTCACTTGTAAAATCAGTATAACCTACAGCTCCGGAACTATTGGAATACGAACCAAATTGTACATTGCTAATCCATTCATAAGACCAGTTATTACCTTGTGACGAACAATAGGAAATTGGGGCGTCTTCAACAGTAATATAATTGGTTACTGTTTTAGTATCGTTTCCTTCTGAATTTGTAACAGTCAATGATACATCATAAGTTCCTGCAGTATTATAATATACAGTTGGGTTTTGTTCTGTACTTGAGTTAGGTGTTCCTCCGGGGAACGACCAGCTCCATGAAGTTGGGTTTCCTGTTGACTGATCCTGGAAATTAACCCCACCACCAGTGCTGATATTTGTGGCATCTGCTGTAAAGTTGGCAACAGGAGGGGTTGGGGTTGGTGCTGAAAAAGAGAAAGAGGCAATACGTGTTACCCAGTTCCAGCCGCCCGTTGAATATTCGGTAGTATACCAGAAAGTAGCATCATCATTCGGGTCAATTGAAATCATTGAATAGTCTCCCCAACGCGTCACGCCTGTCTGAGAGGCTGATCCTTCGATGACACTGGTTTCGGCAATGTCCAGTACACCCAGTCCGCCAGGAGCCCCGGCAGTTTGCCCTGCTACACGAATGGATGGATAGGTAGATGAACCGGAAACAGAATAGCCAATACCAATATCACCGTTACCAT
>QMPO01000179.1 GCA_003648625.1 Bacteroidota bacterium | reverse complement strand
ATAAGGAAGAACCAGTTGACAATGAACCTCGACAATTTCTCGTTAAATGTGAGACTTTTCATATTGAATTACTTTTTTTACGGATTAATCCAGATCGTATTTTTTTCCTTCAAAATACTTCATGAACTGAACTCTTTCATATTCTGCAGGATTCGGACTGTTGACCTGGCTCATTTTTCCTTTAAAATCATCAATCTTTTCAAAACCGTGTTTTTCCATCCATACTTTAACATCTTGCAACATATCGGAAATGAACTCAATGCCGTTTTTGTAAAGAGAGGAGACAACCTGTACGGCATCAGCGCCAGCCAGAATTTCTTTTATAACAGATGCGCCGTCATGTACCCCGGTGGAAGCAATTAAATCGCAACCCATACGGCCTGATAAAATTGACATCCAACGCAGCGAAATAGCCAGGTCGGAGGAACGGCTCAATACGTTTGAAGGAACAATCTTAAAGTTTTCGATATCAAAATCAGGGTGGAAAAACCTGTTGAATAATACCACGCCGTCAACACCACTTTCGGAAACCCTTTTTACAAAAGCAGCTAAATCGGCAAAATGATAACTCAGCTTAACAGATACAGGAATATTTACCGCCTTTTTGATTGCGTCAATGTGACTCAAATAGGTTTTTTCAATTCCATCACATGTTTTTGTGAAATCGGATGCAAGGATAAACATATTCAGTTCAATGGCATCGGCACCCGCTTCCTCAATCTTTTTGGCAAAAAAACACCACTCCCAGGAACTAACGCAGTTGCAACTAGCAATTACGGGAATATTAACAGCGCGTTTGGCTGATTTTATTAATTCCAGATATTTTTTGACGTTATCTTCTTTGATTTTGTAATCATAATAATCAAGATAACCGTAATCAGGAGTCTCCTGAGTTTTTTCTTTTTTCAGAATACTTTCATATTCGTAAAAAATTTCTTCCTCAAAAATAGATTTGAGCACAACAGCTCCTGCTCCGCTTTTTTCAATTTTTTTGAGGTTTTCAATCGAGGTCGTGATGCCGGAACTTCCAACCACAACCGGTGATTTGATTTCTAATCCTAAATAACTGACAGACAAGTCCATAATATATCCTTTATTAGTATGTTTTACCAAAACCAGTGGGCAAAATTAACTAAAGAATATGATATATATCATAAATTATATATGAAATGAAAATACGTAAAAACAGCAGGACTAATTATCTAATTGTTAAGTTATTAACAATAGGCTGTTTTTATTGGAGTCGCAGTTGCTAAACATCTTAATATATAAGGAAATACATCTGTGCATTTTTTAACATCAGGCAACCAGAATCAACAAACTAATTTGTTATTTTGATTGAATATAAATTTCTTTTTTAACAAAAATTACGTGATTTACGCAGTGCTTTTACAACACGTTTAAAACACCCACCGTGTAATAAATTATCATGTTGTAATAATCGCCTGTAATGTTCACGTGATTGTTTGAATTCTGAATATCCACATCAACAGTATAGGTATCGAACATCTTAAACAGGAATTGTTTAAATCATTATCAGAATGATACTTCCCTTATTCTTTGATGGCAAAATACAAACCATTCCCATCATCTGTCTCTAATTTTCTGGCAAGAGGGAATATGCTCTTCAACTCGTCACAAAAATGGATTTTAAAATTTCTGAAGTCACTTCTTTCAAAGAACTCGAGGATACTTACCGATAAATCTGTCTTGCTGCCGAAATCATTAATGACGATATGTTTTCGCGAAATGCGCTTCATTTCCGCCAATATCTTTCTTCTCCGGTCTTTTTTTACGCCATGTAATAAAAATGCAGCAGTAACGATATCAAACGAATTGTCTGCCAGCTCTGATAAATTCTCGGCATCACCGGTTTTAAAGCTGATGGAAGGATGTTTTTTCTTTCCCTCATTCAGCATTTTCGGGGAAAGATCAACCGCATGCACCTCTTTTGCCTGCATGCCCACAAACATTTGCGCCCATGCTCCTGTGCCTGTTCCCACGTCAAGTACGGTCTTCCCTTTGATGCTAATCTCTTTATCAATCACGCTGATGGCATCCCTGTATTTATCGGCCTGATGTTTTTCTATCCAGCCATACATGGGAGCGATCAGGTCGAAAATAAAGCGCGCACGCTTGTTTGCGTCTTTTGAGAAATAATGTATTATCGACATCTTTCGTTTCAGTTAATAATCTTCTGTTAGCATTCTATAATCGATAATATCCATTAACGTTCGCCCAGCGTAATTGAAATGACTTCTTCCTGTCCATTTCTCAGAACATCCATTTCGACTACGTCACCCGGCTGGTATTTTTTTAGTGCATTGGAATACTCCATCAAATTGCTCACTTTTTCGCCATTAAGTGCGGTGATGATATCATCCTTAAGTAAGCCGGCTTTCTCTCCAGGTGATCCTTCAATAACCGAGCTGATCTTCACACCCTCACCTTTATATGAGAAATCGGGGATGGAACCCGTAGAAGCCTTACGGATTGTTTTAGGCTTTTCCATTGATTGGGTAGCCGGTGTAGCTTTTCCCGTGTATTCAAAAGGGGTATCTCTGTCGGCCAGGTAAACCAGAACTTCTTTAGCTACAGTCGCCACTTTCACCAACCCTTTGCCATCAATTTTGTCATATGTATCGGATGGGCGGTGATAATCTTCGTTGGGTCCGGAAAATAATTGCACCGCCGGTATTCCTTTTTCGATAAAGGCTACCTGGTCGCTGGCATCCAGATCCTGCGTGATCAGGTCGGTTTTGACACCTGTTGTGTAATCCGTTCCCATAAAAACAAATTTCCATTCCTTGGCTGAGGATGAATTTATAACCATTAATTTATTATCGAATAAACGCCCGTCGGTATCCAGGTTAATATCAGCTATAACATCACCCTGATAATACTCTTTGAGATGATCAACAAAATAACGGGAACCTATCAGGCCGGCTTCTTCTCCAGTGAAAGCAACAAAAATAATTGTACGTTTAGGCTTTACTGTTTTGGCCAGTGTTTTGGCCAGTTCCAGTAAAACGGAAACTCCGCTGGCATTATCATCAGCTCCATGATGAATTTTTCCTTCGTTGCCTTTGCGCACATCGGGCCAGCCCAGGCCAAGATGGTCGTAATGTGCAGAAACCACGACCGGAGAATCTTTTAGTTTTTCATTAGTACCCGGAATGACGGCCACTACGTTTTTCATTTGCAATTCTCCCTTGTCGGAAAAAGTATGCGCAAACTCCTGGTAATAGGAATTGCCCATAGGTTGCAAGCCGTATTCTTTGAATTTACCGGCAATGAAAGCAGCGGCATTGTCCAGCTCAGGCGTACCCAACCCACGTCCTTTCAGTTCATCCGATGCCAGGTATTCGATATGTTTCAACATTCTTCGTTCCGAAAAAACAGGGGCTAGTGTTGCCAGGGCTTCTCTTTTCTCTTTCATTTTGAGGTTTTGGGCATTGGGGTCAAAAACCTTTACCATTGGCGAATTCAGCACCGGCCATTGCCCTTTGGCCACGTTTACCGGCTCGTCACCTTCAAAAGCAAGGTAACTATATTTACCGTAATGCGGCAGTTTCCGGATAAGGCCGGGAATAGAAGCCTCGTTATCCAATGCAATAAAAGCCATGTTTTTGTTGAAATCATTCGCATCGAAAACCGAGCATATAAAACTGTGGTTTTTCTTTGTTATACTTTGTTTTCCAAAAGTGACCGAGTCTCCTTTGATGCTGGTGTTGTAATCCTGTAGTGATGCATTCATCTGTTCTGCATACTTGTTTTCAAATCCGATAATCCAGTTTGTTTTATCAGTTGACAAAGCATCTATTTCATTATCAAATACAACTTCAAAGTTATCGTTATCGGCTTCCTGCCATTGTTTTACAAACTCCTGATACACTTGATTCCGGCCCTCATCCGCATTCGAAGGCAAGACGATAAGGTTTTCTTTGCTTGCCAGTATTTTTGACCATGCCGGTGGCACTTCCAAAGGATCCAGAATTCGAAATACATCATATTGGGGATCAACAGCCAGTTTCAGTGGTTTGTCCGTCAGATTAAACTGAAATTCCTGTGTTTTTTCATGCATCTCAATTACAAAAACTTCCAGGCCTTTTTCGGTTGCTATCGCGATAGGAATATTAACTGTGAACACTTCTGCTTCCTGTGTTTGTTCAAGTGTAAGGATCAGCCTTATTTGTTTGTTGTATACATCCTGTTTCACATTTTTAATGGCAATCTTTGGGGCGCCGGTTCGCGTCAGCCATTGAGTAAAAAACGGTTTTAGATCAGTGCCCGAAATTTCTTCGGCAGACATTCTTATGTCATTGAACGAGGCAACTTTGAATTTGAAGTTTTTGTTAAAAAGAGACATGGTTTTCTTAAAATCTTCGTCACCTAACTGGCGCCTTAACATATGCCACATCATCAGCGATTTACCATAGCCAATAGCTTCGCTGGCAGCATTGTGGCGCGACAGGAATTCATCCAGCGGAAAATCATTGCTTTCGTCCACCACATTCGTAAATTTCTGCAAAGTTGCACGGCGGTATTCTTCACCCTGTCCGCGTTGTTCTTTGATCAAATGGTCGGCTTCGTATGCCGTAATACCTTCGCACCAGTTACCTGTGCTGAAGTCAACATACACACTGTTCCCCCACCAGTTATGCAGCAACTCGTGCGGATAAGACGAGTGCAGGATAAAAGGAAAACGAATAATCTTTTCACCCAGCAACGTAAACGAAGGCATTCCGTAGCCCGTTTCCCAAAAATTCTCTACCAGGGCAAATTTGGTAAATGGATACGGTCCAATCAGTCCCTCGTACATGTCCATATATTGTTCTGTTACTTCGAGGTATTTATTCGCCAGTCCTTCATCGGGTGTACGTAAAAAAGCCATCGCCTCTACGCCGTTATTCATGGTATAAGCATACTCAACAAACCGGGCTCCAATTAAAAAAACCTCTTCCTGTGACGTAGCGCAAACCCATACATCCTGATGTTTGTTGTTCCCAGTGCTTTCGGTGGTTCTTTTGCCCTGCGTAACAACTTTCCATCCGGCTGGCAGCGTAGTGGTCAGCTGAAACGTGACCAGCTTATCTTCTACCGTAGGAACCCAGTAAGTAGAACCGGCCAGATAAATCCCGATGTCGCTGATAATTCCGGGTGATTCGGCAAAACCCCGCTGGTAGTTTTCTTCGCTTTGCGAAAAAGGAGCACTGATTTTCCCCTCATAATGAACGACAAAACTTTCCGTTCCCTTTTTTAATTTTAATTTCCATTTATTAAGACTGAGGCCGCTTTTACCCCCGCTGTCATCCCTGTCCATGCCTACATCCTCAGCTTCAACATTGCCAGCTATCATTTCGGCTTTTACGTTTTTAGAAAAGAACGTCGGGGTAAGTGAGGCATTCAGGCTGAATATCATTTCATCCGGCCCTACATTGAAGATAGAATCAATTACTGTAATGTGTTCAGTATCTGGTGTTATTTGAACGTTCAGAACATGATGAACAGCCTCATTGCTTTGTGAAAAGACAAATGAAGCTAAAAAGAAAAACAAAAATGTAACGGAATATTTTTTCATTGGGAGTATATTATTTATTTGGAATTATTCCGCAAAAATAAGAACTCCTTTCTATAATTAACCACTTTTACCAAACTTTTTTATCGAAAAACGATAAGTTTTTACTTTCCGTTCAAACAGTTCTTCTGTTATACTCAACATCCCGCTGATTTACAGGTGGTGCAAATATGTATTGCTTTGCAAGCTCATTCTCCCGGTATCAAATTTAACAGGATAGAATCCAATTGTTGGGGTTTACTCTTGATCCGAATCTAAAATGAAGCCGGTTTATTCCGCAACGCCATAAAAAACACCACGTTCTTCCGTCATCCTTATTATTTTATTTTCATTCTCCAAAACATCCAGGTATTTGTTCACCTCATTGACATGCATACCCAGAATGTCTGCCAGATCATCCAGCGTACAGGGCCGTCGCGCAATGGTTCCCAAAATAGCCGATTCGGTATCAGAACGGTAAGATTGAATATTTTTACGTTGTGGGGCAGCAGCAATGATTTCCACATTGTCCAATTTCCAGAAATCAACGATCTGCTGTAGTTCGGTACGGGTAGCTGCCCTGAGGCTCTCAACTATGCCGGGACGGTCAAGTGTGTTCAATTGAATACTGTCAGGTTTAATCTTTTTAAATGCTTCTTTTAAAGCAGTCAAATCAGACGGGCTATCGTTATAACCAGGAATAATAAGCACTTCCAACCATATCTTTCCCTGGAATTCTTCTCTGAAATCAACCAAACCCTGAATATACCGGTCAAGTTGCAAGGAAGGTTCAGGCCTGTTTACTTTTT
>QMPO01000178.1 GCA_003648625.1 Bacteroidota bacterium | reverse complement strand
CCTTTTTTTATTTTTCTGCTTTCCCGCTATTTACACATCGATATTGGCATATTTGGCGTTGGCCTCGATGAATTCGCGTCTGGGAGCCACTTCGTCACCCATCAGCATACTGAATACATGATCTGCTTCCGAACCATTTTCGATGGTTACCTGCCGCAGTGTTCTTGTGTCGGGGTTCATGGTTGTCGACCATAACTGCTCGGCATTCATCTCACCCAGACCTTTGTACCGCTGGATGTGTATTCCTTTTTCGGAACCATCGGGTGAGAGTTCTTTAGTTACCCGTTCCCTTTCTTCTTCACTCCAGCAGTAGCGCTCTGTTTTTCCTCTTCTGAGAAGATAGAGCGGGGGAGTAGCAATATATACATACCCTCTTTCGATCAGTTCGATCATATGGCGGAAGAAGAAGGTCATGATCAGCGTGGCAATGTGGCTTCCGTCCACATCGGCATCCGTCATGATGATGATCTTGTGGTATCTTAGTTTATCAAGGTTCAGCGCTTTGGTATCTTCTTCGGTACCAATGCTAACACCCAAAGCTGTATATATATTTTTAATTTCTTCGCTTTCTAAGATCTTGTGCGGCAGTGCTTTTTCCACATTCAGGATCTTTCCTCTGAGCGGAAGGATCGCCTGAAATTTCCGGTCGCGCCCCTGTTTGGCCGTGCCGCCGGCCGAATCACCCTCAACGAGGTATATTTCGGAAGCCGCCGGGTCTTTCTCTGAGCAGTCTGCCAGTTTCCCGGGCAATCCGGAGCCGGTAAGTACATTTTTCCGCTGTACAAGTTCGCGTGCCTTACGCGCGGCATGACGAGCTGTGGCAGCCAGTATTACCTTCTGCACAATTGTCTTTGCCTCTTTCGGATGTTCTTCCAGGTAATGCGACAAGCTTTCGCTGATCATCTGATCCACGGCACCCATCACTTCCGAGTTACCAAGTTTTGTTTTCGTCTGGCCTTCAAACTGCGGCTCGGCTACTTTTACAGAAATAACCGTTGTAAGGCCTTCTCTGAAGTCGTCACCGTTAATATCAAATTTCAGTTTGGCCAGCAGTCCCGATTTCTCGGCGTAACTTTTCAAGGTACGTGTCAATCCCCTGCGGAACCCGGAAAGGTGCGTGCCTCCTTCATGGGTATTGATATTATTCACATAGGAGTGCACATTCTCGGTAAACGAGGTGTTGTACTGCATCGCTATTTCGATGGGCATCCCGTTTTTCTCACCTTCGATGCTGATGATTTCGGGGATAAGATTTTCCCTGTTCTCATCAAGATATTTGATGAAATCGGCCAGTCCGTTCTCCGAATAAAATAATTCCGACACCGCATCACCGTTATTTCCGTTATTTCCTCTTTCGTCAGTCAAGGTCAGTTTTATGCCTTTATTGAGGAATGCCAATTCCCTCAGCCTGGCAGCAAGGATGGAGTAATCGTAGATAGATGTGATAAAAATAGATGAATCAGGTATAAAATGAACGATCGTACCCGTTTCATCCGATTTACCCACCTCTTTCACCTCATAGAGCGGTTTTCCTTTTTCATACTCCTGCTCATAGATCTTACCTTCCCTGTGAATGGTAGCCTTCAGATGCCCCGACAGTGCATTAACACAGCTTACGCCCACACCGTGCAAACCACCCGATACTTTATATGAACCTTTGTCAAATTTTCCTCCTGCATGCAGCACCGTCATCACCACTTCCAGAGCCGAGCGATTTTCTTTTTCGTGCAGACCTGTGGGTATGCCCCGGCCGTTATCTTTTACCGTAATTGAGTTGTCTTTATGAATGATCACGTTGATCTCATCGCAATAACCTGCCAACGCTTCGTCTATTGAGTTGTCAACAACCTCATATACAAGATGATGCAAACCTTTTACACTTACATCTCCAATATACATGGCAGGTCTTTTTCTTACCGCTTCGAGTCCTTCCAGTACCTGAATATTATCCGCCGTATAATTTTCTTTCGACAGATTGTTTTTTTCTTCTTGCGTCATAATTATTCTTCTGATTTTTTATCCAAAAAATTAACGTACAAAGATACGTAAAATTAGCGGTTTTATTGCCTGTTGAGCCATATTAACAGGAGCAAGTTATTAACAATAAAGTATGGAAAAAAACAGCTGTTGAGAGCATGAAAAACAAAGCTGAAACGGCTTATAATTCCCGGAAACTTTTAAATGTCTGTTAAAGTATTTATATTTGTATCAAATCAACCATTACTTTTCGCTTACTTCCAACCAATGCCATCGCAAAATGAATGAAAAAACGAAAGATTTTCTGAGGTTTTCACAGAAAGGGCAGCTCATGCCCCAGGAAGAAATGCTGGAGACCGGTTTTGAAAAAGACAAACTCGTCATAGGAATACCCAAAGAAACTTCTCAGAACGAGAACCGCATTGCGCTGGTTCCTGAAGCAGTTCACCTTCTGGTTGAGAACGGCCACCGGGTTTTACTGGAAGAGTATGCCGGAGCCGCAGCTCATTTTACAAATGAGCAGTATGCCGAAGCAGGAGCAGAGATCGTGGCCACACACGATGAAGTTTTCACAGCTGATTACCTCATTAAGATCGGCCCTCTTACAGAAGATGAGATTGACAAGCTGAACAACAACAAAGTTGTTTTTTCCTCTCTTTTTCTGCCCGATCGTGACAAAGCCTATTTTGAAAAACTGATGGCCCAAAAAGTAAAAGCTGTTTCGTATGAATACATTCAGGACAAGACCGGAGCTTTTCCGGTCATAAAATCGATGAGTGAGATCATAGGAAATACCGCTGTTTTGATTGCTGCCGAATATTTAAGCCATTCTTCATACGGCCGGGGGATCATGCTGGGTGGGTTCCCGGGAATAAAGCCTACCGAAATGGTAATCATAGGAGCCGGCACGGTGGCCGAATATGCTGCCAGAACAGCTTTAGGCATGGGCGCCTTTGTCAAAATATTTGACAACTCGATTTACAAACTCCGCTCGATACAAAACAACCTGGGGAACAGGGTGTTCACTTCCATACTGCAACCCAAGGTGCTGATGAAAGCCATGAAGGATGCCGATGTAGTGATTGCTGCCAAACACTCGGATGCGGGTGTAGCTCCCTGTTTTGTGAGTGAAGATATGATACGGCAAATGCGTCCCGGATCAGTGATCGTGGATGTAAGCATCGACCAGGGAGGCTGCTTTGAAACTTCGAAGGCTACATCGCACCAGCAGCCGGTTTACCAGGTGCATGGCATCACCCATTATTGTGTCCCGAACATTGCCTCACGGGTGCCCCATACGGCCTCCTATTCGCTGAGCAATTTCCTGACCCCCCTGCTGCTAAACATTTCGGAAGCCGGCGGCATCGACCGGTTCATAAAAACCGACAACGCTTTCTCAAAAGGTATTTATATCTACAACGGGATGATGACCAACAAATACATCAGCGATATGTTTGACATTTCTTTCCGCGACCTGGACCTGCTGATGGCGGCATTCCGTTAATCTGTGAACAGATGATATTTATTCATGCATTTGGTCTGGCTGTACTGATTACTCTTTTATCTTTGCTGCCATGAGTAAATCTCCTTTTTTATTAGACACAAAGTCTGTTTCTTATGTTATCGGGGAAGGAGCCCTTGCCCTTTCGGAGAAGCGGTTAAAAAAATACAGGCGGATCATCATTCTGGTGGATGAAAACACGGAGAAACACTGCCTTCCGGTGTTCAGGAAACATCTGCCCGATATTGATATCAATCAGGTGGTGGTCATCAAAAGCGGTGAAAAGCAAAAGAACCTGGATCAGTCCATTTATATATGGGACAAGCTGACCAAGCAGAAAGTCGCCCGTGATGCTTTATTCATCAATCTGGGCGGCGGTGTTGTAACGGACATCGGAGGATTTGTCGCCTCTACCTACAAAAGAGGCGTTTCGTTCATTAACTATCCAACCACGCTGCTGGGTATGGCTGACGCTGCCATAGGCGGAAAAACGGGTATTGATTTCGAAGGCTATAAAAACCAGGTGGGTTTGTTTGCCAATCCCGTTTCCGTAGTTATTGACCCGATATTTCTGCATACCCTGGAAGATATACAGTGGCAGTCGGGGTTTGCCGAGGTGATGAAATACGGTCTGATCATGGACCGCGATCTGTGGTATATTCTGGCAGGGAAAAATTACCGCGACATTGATGAGTGGAACAACATCATTACCAGGGCTGCCCGGGATAAAATTGATATTGTTCAGTACGATGCGCTGGAAAAAGGTATCAGAAAGAACCTGAACTTCGGTCATACGATCGGACATGCCATCGAAAGTCATTACCTGAACCGCGACCACCCGGTGACCCACGGACAGGCCATTGCCGCAGGAATGATCTGTGAGACATGGATCTCTTCCCGGATTTTTGAAATGGACTGCACACGCACACAGGAGATCGTTTCGATGATCGACTTAAATTTTAGCAAGTTTGACCTTACCGAAGATATGATACCTGAACTTATTGACCTGATGAGACAAGACAAAAAGGTGCGGGAAGGAAAACTTAAGTTCAGTCTGATCAGGAAGCTGGGCAAGGCAACGCATGATGTGGAAGTGGATTTTGACCTGATTGTTGATAGTTTGAAATATTACATAAACAGACACGTAACCAGTGAATAACGCTACATTAAAAAAGGACCACAGCACGCTCGCCGGGGAGTTGCATATTTCCGGCTCCAAAAGTATAAGCAACCGTGTGTTGATCATGGCTGAACTGTCGGGTAAGCCCATTGAAGAATTCGATTTTGAGAATCTTTCGGAAGCTGACGACACACTCCGGCTGCAGTATTACCTGGAACTTATAAGATCGTGCTCCCTGCAGCGGCTACCGCTTGTCATCAACGCCGAGAATGCCGGAACCGTCATGCGTTTTCTGAGTTCTTTTCTGACCATCAAAGCAGGCAACTGGCTGCTTACCGGCAGCAGCCGGATGAAAAACCGGCCGATAGAGATCCTTGCCGATGCCTTACGGGAACTGGGTGCCGATATCACCTATACGGAAAAGACAGGCTATCCGCCCTTACTGATAAAAGGTGTGGAACTTGCAGGCGGCACACTGGAACTGGATGCCTCTGTGAGCAGCCAGTTTATTTCCTCACTGATGATGATAGCACCGGTGACAGGCAAAGGGATGCACCTTCGTTTTTCCGAAAAGCCGGTTTCTTTCCCGTACATCGTCATGACAAAAAAACTGATGGAGCGCTTCGGGGTGGCTGTGGAACTGGATACACATTCGGTCAAAGTAAATCCATCGAGGTACCGCATTAAGGATATGGCCATTGAGCCCGACTGGAGCTCAGCTTCGTACTGGTATGAAGCCGCAGCACTTGCTGACGAAGCAGATATTTTGCTGAGAGGCTTCTCGGAAGACAGCGTGCAGGGGGACAGCCGCGTGCAAAAAATCTTCGAAGAACTCGGGGTGCAGACCACTGCGGAAGAAAACGGCATACGCCTGACGAAATCAGGAAAAACAACTGCCCGTTTCACCTACGACTTCAGCGATGTGCCCGATCTGGTGCCGGCCGTATTAACCACCTGTGCGGCCCTGCACATACCAGCCGACATTTCCGGTGTTGATCACCTGAAACATAAAGAATCGGACAGGATGCAGGCACTCGGTAATGAACTGAGCAAGATCGGCGCACAAATAACCGAAGAAAAGGGAACGTATCATCTGCGGATGAAGAAAAAAGCATCCGGCAGCAAGGACCTGGTTTTTGCCACGTACGACGACCACCGGATGGCTATGAGTTTTGCTCCGCTCGTATTGAAATACGGGCAGATAGTTATTGAAAACAAGGACGTTGTGGAGAAATCATATCCTGCCTACTGGAATGATCTGGAGCAACTGAAGATTGTTCACTCTATTTCTTAATTTTGCCGTGATGAAGATAACCGATGTAGATATTTTTATTCCCTGTTTTATCGACCAGTTTTTCCCACAGACAGGATTCAATATGGTAAAGCTCCTGGAAAAAGCGGGACTTACCGTCCACTACAATACCGAGCAGACCTGCTGCGGGCAGTTTGCCTTTAACAGCGGCTATTGGGACGAGGCGAAAAAGCTGGGCGAAAAGTTCATCACCGACTTTAACAGGGGCCGGCTGGTGGTAGGCCCTTCGGCTTCCTGCATCGGCTATGTGAAAAAGAATTTTGATGAGTTGTTCTACAACTCGGCCCACCATAACGAATACAAACAACTGCAACGGAACATTTTTGAAATCACCGATTTCCTGGTGAATATCCTGCACGTTACCGACTTCGGGTCGGTTTTCGAACACAGGATCACGTATCATGATTCGTGTGCTGCCCTGCGCGAATACGGCCTGAAAGACGAACCGCGTACCTTGCTTAAGAACGT